>NZ_JBMFSV010000003.1:0-67433 GCF_049967375.1 Fervidicoccus sp.
AAAACCACACTTGTAATACCTCATAAATCTAGGCTCCAACCTCTCCTCTGGGAATTACCCGTCATAGGAAAGAGCATAGAGCCACTCCAGAGGCCTAGGTCAACAGAAAAAGACCCACAAAAACCTCAATAAACATTTATACACAAAACTGTTGAAAACCCTCTGCTTCCAGCTTCTAGGGACTTGGGGATATGTAAGATGTTTATTGTCCTATTTAAGTCCGCATTAATAATCCTCCTTGTGTGGGGACACCTGAACAGACCGCGTTTTATATGGTAATGAATAATTTAAAAGCAATCTATATTTTATGCAGTAAGATATTTTTACAAGAAGAGACTAGTTTAATTTAATTAAGGAATTTCTTCCTTTTATTTTAAATAAGCAGGTATTGAAGGTGCTTTTTCTTTTGACAGAATTGAAGCCGATTATTAATGCGAGCATTACGGAAAGCGGAGCAATTTTACTTGGCGAATTTTTTGAAATAGATTCTTACGCCGGAAGACCTGTAAGGGTAGTAACTCATATGCATAGTGATCATACCCTTTATCTTTCAAAAAGTAAGAGGCATTCTACATATATATTGGCAACTCAGCCTACTTTGGATTCTTTAACAGTATTGGGAGAAAAATTACCGGAGAATAAAACGATCCCTTTAGGATATAATAAGCCATTAAGAATAGTCGATGAAACCATTACTTTTGTAAAATCGACTCATGTAATAGGCTCAGCACAGGTTATTGTTGAAACGAAAGAAGGCTTCAGGTTAGGCTATACAGGTGACTTCAAATTTCCAGGGACAAAAATAATGAGCGATCTGGACGTATTGGTTATCGATGCTACATATGGGCAAGAACATATGATCAGACCTTTTAAGCAAGAGATTGAAACGCTTCTTGCTGATCTTGTTAATGAGATTTTAAGCAAGAATAAGCCGGTTAGAATTTTAGGCTATTATGGAAAATTACAGGAAGTTATGGAAATCCTTAGAAAAAATAATGTTAGTGCACCATTTGTAATGCCTAAAAAGGTTTATGAATTGACAAACGTAGCATGTAAACACGGAATGAAAATCAATGATTTTTTTGAAGAAGATAGTAAAGAAGGAAGCGAAGTCAAAAAAGATAACTGGTATGTTTATTTTCAGCATATGAACTCAAAAAAAGGAACCTTATCACAAACTGCAGATTTAATTCTTTCAGGCTGGTTTTTTGAATCTCCCATCAAAAAAATTATCGAAAAAAATAAATATGAAAAATGGTTGGTTGCCTTCAGCGATCACGGTGACTTTCAAGATGTATTTGCGTATGTTTCTGAATCAAAGCCAAAAATGCTTATTGTGGATGGTTCTAGAACTGATAGAGTTACTGCTGATTTCTTTTCGAATTTTGTTAAGAAAAAGCTAAACTTAAAATCTTTTGTTTTGCCAAGTCAAAAAATCCAATTGAAAGAGGAAGATTAGCTTTGATTTTTCCTTTCTACTCTCAGAGATTTACGTCCTTAAGAATTCCAAGGACACCGGGTTTTTACATAAACATGTTTAAAGAGTATTCAAATTTACTTGGGATAGCATTGGGAAAAGAAAATGGTTTAATTGATTTTATGTCTTTTAACTACAGCCTCATCGAATCCTTAATATGGATAAGATCATTTCAATGGTTAGGAATTCTAGATTCTTCATTTGTTTCAAATCCCTACAGATATGGTGTTAAATCTGTTAAGATCAAGTATCTTCCAATAGCAAAGTATCTTAGAGAGCTTCCTCAGGAGGAAGCTGGTTGCTACTCACTGCTTTTCTCTTATATTTTGCCAACTCCGTTCAGAAGCGCGATTTTAATATCTCAAAGCTCAAAAAGTTTGGAGGAAGTTGCAAAAAACCTTTTAGAAAAAGGAAAGGCTGTTGAAAGGATGCTAGCAATAGAGTTTCTTCAAAGCCAAAGTGAAGACTTAGTATTTTTAATGAAAATGGCATTTGCGAGTGGGTTCGTCAGGAGAGGTAAGAAAAGCGACAAGGGTGGTTATTTTACATATCTCAGAGAGCAGTCAAGGAAACAATGGAAAGAGCATCCATGCTATACCTATTTTCCATTAAATTCAATTTTCATAGAGCTGGTAGAAAAAGAGATCTACGGAGATGTTGAAGCCTTTCTGAAAAATGAGAAAAGCAGACTTGGCGTTAATGAGTATTTAAGTGAAAGAAAAGAAATTAAAAGCAGAGAAAGACTTATTGATGTTTTATTTAAGATTAAAGAAGATTTTGCGTCGATTTATGAGTATTACACCAATTACTATGATATAAGAATTAATGAATAAAGGTGAGTATATGACAAACATAACGTTGCTTATGCCTACTGATGTCATAATGGATGAGAACGAAAAAGCTACTAATCCAGAAATTTTTGAAGGACTAATAAAAGGAAAGCTTTCAGTTGCAGTAAAACAGCTGGAAGCCGGAGATTATCTTCTTTTGTCTAAAAAAGGAGAACTTCCCATACTTGTGGAAAGGAAAACTGCAGAAGATTTTGTTAACAGTATAATAGATGGAAGAATATGGAAGCAGTCCGCAACACTAAAAAAAATCAAAGAGAGGGGGGAAGCTTTACCAGTCATTGTTTTGGAAGGCAATCTATCTTATACACTAGAAAAAAGGAAGATTTCTGAAACTGCGATTCTTAGAACGATTGATGAGCTCGTATTAAATAGGGATATACCTGTTATTTATACGCTTTCGAAATCTTCGACGATTTCCTGGCTTATCGCAAAAGCGAGATCGCTTGGTAACACTAAAGAAAAAACGGTTTTTATTTATAATAAAAAGAAAGCAAAAACTCCTAAAGAAAGAGTGTTGCTTTCTCTTTCAATAATAACTGGTACTCAAACAGCAAGAAAGCTTTTAACAAAGTTTGGTACCATTAGAAACATTGCTAATCTTACTGTAGGTGAGTTAATGCAAATTGAAGGTATAGGTGAAGTTAAGGCAAAGAAAATATACGAATTATTTAATTTAAATTATGATGAATCAATAAAATAATTTTAGAAAAAATCCTCGATGAAAATTTTAATACTATCAAAGGGACCTTCTTATATTTTAATGATATCGCTAGATGCTTTTCTCAGCCTATTCATAACGGCTAGCCCTAATCCCCTCTCTTCAAAACTTTCAGAAATCGCAACTTTACATCCGTACTCATCGATCTTTCTAAGAACATCAAAGACGTTTTTTGCTATCTCAAAAAGGTTGTTCCTACTGCCTAATACGAACAACCTTTTTTCATCTAGAATTCTACTGTATTCGTAATAATTTTCGCTCGATGTGATTATGCAAACTTCATTTTTATATTGATTGGCAATATCCTTTATTTTTGATATCATTTTTTTAATCTCATCTTCAGTGAACGTTGAAGGTTCGATTAGGATTAGTTTGGCTTCTGGTGCGTAGTGTCTGTATCTTGTGCCAGGCGCAATAGCCTTTTCAGCCTCTCCTATACCTTTAGCAAAATGAGGAATTTTCACCTTGCGATCTATTATGCTTTCGATAATTTCAACAGAGTAAGCTCCAGGTCTTAGCAATATTGGCTCTTCAGAAAGAACGTTTATGACTGTTGATTCTACTCCATATAAAACTTCTCCGCCATCAATTATAGCTTCAATTTTACCATAGAGATCCTTTATTACATGTTCAGCCCTAGTAGGACTCGGCTTTCCAGAAATATTCGCACTTGGTGCAGCTATTGGAAGTTCTGCTTGTTCAATTAAATTTTGGGCGATCGGGTGAGCAGGCATTCTTACTGCAACTGTATCTAGTCCCCCCGTAACTAATTTTGGAACAGCATTACTTCTTTTCAAGATCAAAGTTAATGGTCCCGGCCACAACTTTTTAATAAGTTTATAAGCTATTTCAGGAACGTTTACTGCTATTTTTTCTAGCATTTCTATAGAGCTTATATGTACAATAATTGGATTATCTGAAGGTCTTCCCTTTACCTGATATATTTTTCTAGTTGCATGTTCATTAAGCGCATTCGCTCCCAATCCATATACGGTCTCGGTAGGGAAAGCGACAAGTCCCCCATTTTTTATTATACTAGATGCAATCTTTATCTTTTCAGCATCTATTTTAGAAGGATCAATTTTTAAAATAATCGTCATTGCCGTTCATCACCATTTTCATTGACATAACTTAAATTGATAAGTTTCAAATCAGGCTATCTTTTTAAAAGCAATATTTTCAAATTATATAAAATTTTTAATAGATTTAACATTTAATGTTATAAGCTTTATTGCGAAATAGAGATTTAACAATATAGTTAATTTTTTTGTATTGCTTTCTGTTCTAAAATTTTTATTTCTTTCAAACTCTGTTCTGACATCTCCATTATTTTTTCCAATTCTACTAAATCTTCTTCTTCGGGCTTCTTTCTTAGCTTAAACCACAAAGCAATCGCTGTAAACGGGAGTTTACATATACCTGCAAAATATCTAGGAATCCTTCTAATTATAAATCTGGTTCCATTTGTTAAATAAACATCTTTTTCTCTTTTTGGCGCAGAAAGCAAAGTTCCTTTTCTAATTCCTTTAATTCCTTTTGTTAAAAAGAAACTGTAATAAGCAAGTCTATCTTTTAAAAAAAGCTTAATGGGCGAAATCTTCGTTCTTTCAACCGGATGTAGAGTGTCATATAGATCCCAATCCAGCGTCAGTAAAGCTTTTTCCTTTAATGCCCTGTGAAAGGCATCTGTTCCAGGAAGCGGTGTATAAATAGAGAACTGAGCAGAATCTAAGCCATAGTCTATTAGCGATTTTGCAAAGCTTATAGTCCTGTTCATTGCCTTTTCTGTTTCATAAGGTGCGCCAAGAATAAAGCCAGCATGAACAATAATACCGGCTTTTGATAGAAGGCTAACGGCTAAAGCTGAATCATTAGGAACTAAGTTCTTTCTCATATTTTTTAACGTTTCAGGATCTCCAGACTCTATTCCAAGAAAAGTGAGTCTTATCCCCCCTTCATATAGTTTATTTACTATCCACTGGTTCTTTGCGACAAAATCAGCTCTCAGTTGGACTATAAGTTTAAATTTTTTGAGAGAGCTTTTCGCTATTTTGTCTAAAAGGATTAATCTTTCGTCAATAATTTTCTTTATGGGTATTATGAAGTTGTCATCAATAAAGAAAACCCATTTATATCCGAGTTCCTTCACTCTTTCGAGCTCTTTAATAACCCTATCAACTGATTTAAATCTCCATGTTCCTCCCCACATTTTCGTGACTGAGCAGTATTCGCAGTTAAATGGACAACCTCTCGATGTTTCTAGAGTTATGACTTTACTTCCCGGATCAAGCACTCCCATGTCATATTTTTCTTTATCATATATTTCAAAAAGCGGGAAGGGGAGTTCATCTAAATTCATTACATAATTTACTTTAGGATTGACCTTAATTTCCCTTCCATCTTTTATATATGCTATGCTATTTATGTTTTCAAAATTTTCTCCTTGTTTTATTTCATTGAGAAAGTTCGAAAAAGTAACTTCACCTTCTCTTAAAAAAATTACATCGAAACCGTTTTTTAGGAGAAGCGAATAAGTAAATGTAGCATGATGACCGCCGGCAACAACATATTTTACATTACCAGCTTCCTTTAGCTTTTTTGCAATTTTTATGCTAGGATTAGCATATGTAGAAGCATTTATTAAAAAAGCAGCGATATCCGGATCATATGCAGAAATTAGTTCTGCCAGTTTTTCTTCGTTGGCATTTAATGCAAAAGCATCGAAAAACTTGGCATCGTAGCCTCTTTCTTTAGCTACTGAGGCAAGATATGCTGCAGAGAGTGGAGGCATGCTTATGCCAAAAGTTTGCTCATATGCTCCCGCTTTTCTGTGAGAGGCTATAAGAGCAACCCTCATTTTTAGGGCCTTCTAGATTAATTTTTATCATTATAATAGAATCATGATAGAATGTTATATTAATAATTATATGTATATATTTCTCCTAAATATATGTTAAATCAAAACATAAAAATTTTCTAAAAAAGATAATTTTTAATTTGCATCAAGGTTATATTTTTAATCCTTCTCTTCTTCTTTCTCTCCTTCTTCTTTCTTTCCTTTCTCTCCAGCTCCTGCTCCTGTTGATTTGCTTGCAGCAATGAAGTCATCTATCCTTAATATCATTGTAGCTGCTTCTGTAGCTGCTTTTATAGCATTAAGCTTTATAGCTGCTGGCTCAATTATACCGATATCTTTCATATTGACGATGTTACCTGTATATACGTCTATTCCCATAAACTTTCCATTACTGTTAGCATGCGCAGCTCTTAACTTCATCATTATTTCTAGCGCATCGTAGCCTGCATTTTCTGCAATAGTTGATGGAAGAGTTTCAAGAGCTCTGGCAAAAGCCTCAACAGCTAGTTGCTGTTTTCCTCCTATTTTTGGTGCAATTTCTTTTAGCCTCTTTGCAACTTCTACTTCAGTAGCTCCTCCTCCTGCGACAATTTTGGCCATTTTAATAGCATCTGCGACTGCACTCAATGCATCCCTAAGCGCTCTCTCTCCCTCATCTACTAATCTCTCAAATCCAGCCCTTATCAGGATAGTAACGCTCTTAGCGCTCTTCGCTCCCTCAACAAACACCATCTTGTCTTCTCCTATTTTTCTCTCCTCTACTAAGGCTGCTTCTCCAAGATCAGAAGGTTGGAGATCATCAATATTGGAAACAATTCTTCCTCCTGTCGCCCTCTCAAGCTTCTCCATATCGCTCCTCTTCACTCTTCTAACAGCAAGTATTCCCCTTTTCGCGAGGAAGTGTTGCGCAACATCATCGATGCCTTTTTGTGCTATGACTACATTCGCTCCAACTTCAGCTATTTTATCAACCATTTCTTTCAATAACTTTGTTTCTTCATCTAAGAAGGACTTCATTTGTTCTGGACTAGTGATGTTTATCTTTGCACTTATTTCGGGTTTCTTAATTTCTAGCGGGGCGTCAAGAAGCGCAATTTTCGCATTTTCTACTCTCTTAGGCATCCCTGGATGGACTACTTCTTTATCTAGGACAATTCCTTTAATTAGCATTGAATCATTTAATGATTCTCCCTTCTTTTTCTCAATCTTTATGTTGTCAAGCCTTAGTTCGTATCCTTTTCCTTGTGGCTTGGGTTCGGCCACTAATTTTGCCGCTTCAACTATCAAATCTGTAAGCTTTTCAAGCGTTTCGCCGCTACCTATGTATTTGCTTGAAATAGAGGTTTTAACAAGTTTTTTCAGCAATTCTGTGTCTTCAGGCTTTACTTCTACGGCGATAGAATCAAGAATTTCCAATGCCTTATGCATTGCTAAGCTGAAACCGTCCATAATTACTGTTGGATGTATATTTTGGTCGAGAAGAGCTTCTGCTTTTTCGAGAAGTGCCCCAGCTAATACAACAGCAGTAGTTGTACCATCTCCCACTTCTGCATCCTGAGCTTTTGCAACTTCTACTAGTAGTTTAGCAGCAGGATGATTTACTTCCATCTCTTTTACAATTGTAACTCCGTCGTTGGTAACTGTGACATCTCCAAAGCTATCAACTAGCATTTTGTCTAATCCTCTTGGTCCTAGGCTCGTTTTCAATATTTCTGCTAGAGTTCTTGCTGCCATTATGTTTGCTCTTAGAGCGTCTCTACCAGTTGCCCTCTGAGTTCCTTCTTTTAATATTAGAACAGGTACTCCATAGCTCATTCGTTAATCACCTTACTAAAGCTAATTAATTAGCTTATGTTAAATCAATTTATAAGTTAATGAGTTCAAAAGATTATGAAATAAATACTTCTATAAAAACTTTTCGCTCTTTTTTAGCTTTAATAAAAATTTCATAAGTAAGTTATTAGCAAATCTGCTTTTTCCTTTTTAACTAAAATTAAATACATTAATTAGCAAGGGCGGGGTAGTTTACCTATCATAGGTGAGGTTTTGAGTTTTCAGCGACATTCATAATATGCCTTCATGTTCTTTTTGGGTGTTTACGTACCCTCCGACCGGCCCTAAAGGGCGAGGCTTTCAGTTGTAACATACCTACGAGACTTTTAGTTCTGCCTTCAGGGAGTATCCTCCGAGTATTAAATCTCATATTAGTACTTATATTTATGATCCACCCTCCTGCAACAGGTCTTTGATGAGATAGATTAAAAGTAGAGAGATAGTTTACTGAAAATTTAAAAAAGGTAAGAATTAGTTAGAAATATTTTAATCTCTTTTTAGCTATTCCGTAGAGTTATTTATCAAACTTTTATTAAAAAATATCATTCATTATCTTCTATTGTTTGCTATAAGGTTCATTTATGGCTTTAATAAGCGGTGCATATAGAGCTTTTATTACGTATTCTAGATGAGCTAAGCTTGGACCTCCATCCATCAGGACAGCAACCCAAGCAGCTTCGAGTATTTCCTCTCTGGAAGCTCCCAATTTCATTGCTTCATTTAAATGATAATAAATGCATGTCTCACAGTTTTTAACTATTCCTATGCTCAATGCAATAAGCTCCTTCGTTTTCGCATCAAGAGCTCCATTTTTTTCAACTTTATTTACAAAGTCCACAAAAGCGTTTGCTTTTTCAGGACTGATTTTTCCTAATACCTTCATCATGTCATTGAATTCTTTTAGTTTTTCCATAGAGTTCAATCCTCTAGAATTTTTTGCACAATTTAACATTATTTATTATTATTCATAATTTTATTAAAAATTTGAACTATTTAAATTTTTTCTTAAAATCTTTATTATTTAAAATAAATATGAACATATAAGGATACTAATAATTTTTATCAAAGTTTTTTAATTTTTATTCTAAACTAATAAGCTTAAACGGGGGAGTATTTTTTTCCGAAATATACATATCAAGATAAGTTTTGCAGAACCTACAAACTTCACTAGAAGAAGTCCCTCCACAGTATTTACACTTCTTTAGCATACTTCCTCTTTCTTTATACAGCCAAGAAAGGGATTTATTTACTGAAAAAATGACTTCGCCACTCTGCATTCTTGAAGCATCAGTTAAAATTCTTTCAGTATATTTTTCATATATATTTTTTTCATAATTTAAATTTCGTATTTGGAATTCATAAATTTCTGGAAAGTTATAATAAGCCATGAAGCTTGTTTCGTAACATGAAATACCACTAAAAGCATTAATGAAGTTCGTTCCATTGCTGCTAGAAATCACTAGAACTCCTTCGTTTATTCCTTCTACTATGCTTCCAAGTATTGATGACAACTCAAGCAATATTAGTACGTCTTGGCATAATGGAAGAACAATAGCGTTGCCAGTTATATTCTTGTCCAATAGACTCAGCATTCCCCTAACAACTCTTAATCTTCCAAGCATGCCTTCATGAGAAATATCTTTCTCTTCATCATCAACTATTTCTAGAGAGTAGAAAACTTCGCTTGGTAGCTTGCCCAAAACTGATAAACTCTTTCTAACAATCGGAGAACTTTCAAATATGACCGTTAGTTTATTATTATATTTACTTTCTATTTGTCTTAATATCTTAATTAGTACTAACCCTTCTGCAGTGAATGATCTCGGTACAAATACAGAGAGCTTTCCTCCATAGCTCAAAACATTACTTCTTGAGAGGTTTCTTTTCAGTCTCTTGTAAAAATATGTGCTGTAGCAGTCTGCGCATAAGAAGTAATTCGTATATGGTACCTTAAAAATTGCCTCCTTCTTCCCGCATTTTGTACATTTCATGCAATTCGCCTTTATGTGCGAATTTCTTATACTGCGCAAAATCTTTCTTAATTTCATATCAAATTATTGTATCAATTTTTCCATATTCACATCGTATTTTATATGATTCATATATCCTACCATTTTTAATACAATTTTAAGGATAAAATCTTTAGCTATTTGCTTTTTTAAATTAAAGACTTTGTCGCAACCTTCAGTTAGATAAGATACCTGATTTTTTCCACCATAAATGACGAGGCTTTCACTTGTAATAGGTGTAATAAGCAGGATTTGAAATTTTCCGAATAAAAATGAAAACTTAAAAAACCTCGGTTTAAAAAACATTAATTGTAGCTGACTTCTAGTGAGGGAGTAGATGAAATGAGAGCTAAATTTACAGCCAATATCGATATACTTGACTATTACATAGGAGGCTTAGTTGATAGAATAGTTATGAAAGGGTACTATGACATTGATTTGGACAGAGAATATGACCACTTAATGTGGTATATTTACGAAAAGCTTGTTGTTATACTTTTTAAAGGCAAAGAGCCCACTAGAGAAGAGTTTGAAGAAAAAATGAAGAAAATAAGAAGAAGAGATGCAGATAAGCTAAAAGTATTGATATCTTACTTGATAAGCAAATATATGAAAATGAGAAACATACAATCTACAGGTAAAAGAAGCCAAGATGATTTTTAAACATTTTTTATGCTGAAAAATATGCAATAATACTTCAGGTAAAGTCTTTCCTTTAGAAAAAGAAAAAACCTCTATATCCTTACAGAAATTTGTATTATCATGTTCAGAATTAAGATATCCCTTTACGCAAAACAACTTTTTAATCTTTAAACGGGAATATTTTTATTTACATAGTTATCCGGGCAAATGCAATTATTGCTCAAACTAAAGAAAATGATCTTTTAATATCATTTTGTTTGGAGGGATGCTAGTTTGATAGAATTTAGCATCATCGACCCAGAAACAGTAAACAGCATTGTTGTTAAGAAAAGAAATGGAAGCACCGAGCAATTTAATTTGGAAAAGCTAATGCAATCTGTGAAAAAAGCAGCCAATGGATTTAATGAAATTGATGAGGAGCAGATAAAAGAGGTAGTTGAAAGCGTAATTAAGGATCTGACCTTAAAAGGAAAGGAGGTTCCTTCCTCTGTAATTTCAGATCTTGTAGAAAAGCATTTTGTGTCTAGGATACTAATTTCCCCAATATGGGAAGAAGTGGCAAAGAGATATGTACTTGCAAGAATTTATAATCATGTTTTTGGAAAGGGGAAATGGAATGATTTTGACCCGGTGGATTCGTCTTTTACTTTTAACGCACTGAAGGTCCTTGAAGCAAGATATCTTTTAAAGAATACAGAATCGCTTCGCTTTACCGAAACGCCATCAATGATGTTTAAAAGGGTTGCAAGGCATCTCGCATCGGTTGAAGGGAGATACAATAATAATACTGAAGTGTATGAGAGAGAATTTTACAAAATTATGTCAGAGCTAAAATTCATACCAAACTCTCCCACACTTATGAATGCTGGAACTAGAAACGGTGTTTTGAGCGCATGCTACGTTATACCAGTTAGAGACTCTCTAACTACGAGAAACAATGATGGAATAATGGATGCTGTAAAAGCCCAAGCACTAATACAGCAGCAGGGGGGAGGGACAGGTTTTGATTTCAGTGAATTGAGGCCAGAAGGAGACATAGTCGGGTCAACACAGGGAGTTGCCAGCGGTCCGCTGAGTTTCATGAGACTTTTCGACGTTACTACAGAGGTTATAAAGCAGGGAGGCAAAAGAAGAGGAGCTAATATGGGAGTTCTTCATGTTTGGCATCCGGATATAAAAAGATTTATAAAGGCGAAAACCGGTGAGCTCAAAGACGTATTTTTACAGAACTTTAACATAAGCGTTGGAGTGTATGACTCATTTATGAGGGCAGTGGAAAACGATGGCATTTTTCCTCTAATAAATCCAAGAAAAACATGGCTCAAAAACACTCTTGATATTGATAGCAAATTCTATGCAGTGAATTTAATGAGATACAGCATAGAGGAGGAATGGGTTCAGGAAGAGCTAATAAAAGAACTTGAAAAGAATGACTGGAGCATCCCGCTTCATGAATCAAAGATCATTACTTGGGAGGAGGCTTTAGCTATAGCAGAAAACGAAAAAGCCATAGTCAATTATGTTAAAGCAAGAGATCTATTTAAAGAGATGACGGATAGTGCATGGGAGGGTGGAGATCCAGGAGTTCTTTTTATTGATACGATAAATAGAAAACATCCAACATGGTATCTTGGAAAAATAAATGCAACTAATCCATGCGGAGAAGAGCCCTTGCTTGAGTGGGAAAACTGTAATCTTGGAAGCATAAACTTGACCAAATATTTAGTTGAAGAAAATGGCAAATATAAGATAAATTGGGTTGCATTGGGCAATGATGTAAAGATTGCCATTAGATTCTTAGATAATGTCATCGACGCTAATAGACATCCTCTATCGCAAATAACAAAAGCTAACTTGAAGACGAGAAAAATAGGACTCGGCGTTATGGGATGGGCACATCTTTTAGCTATGATGAAAATACCATATGACAGCATTGAGGCCATTGTTTTGGCATATAAGCTATCGGAATGGATAGCTTATAATGCATACCTTGAGAGCATTGAGCTTGCAAAGGAAAAGGGCCCCTTCCCGGAATTTAAGCCAGATCTATATAGACCAATATGGAGAGATGCTAGAAAAATAGAAGATTTGCTATCTATAGCCAATATAGAACATGGCAATATAGAGAGCATAATAAAAGCGTTCGATACACCGGAAATCGATTGGAATAAGCTAGAGGAAGAATACAGAAAGTACGGCCTCAGAAATGCAACCGTGACAAGTATAGCTCCAACAGGAACAATAAGCATTATTGGAGGCACAAGTAGCAGTATTGAGCCTCTTTTCGCTCTTGCATTCATGAGGATAGTTTCTGTTGGAACTTTTATAGAAATTGATAAAGTATTTCTAAAGGAGCTTGAGAAATTAGGGCTTGATACTCCCAATTTGATCTCAAAAATCGCGGAAACGGGCTCAATTCAAGGCATGGATGAAATAAGCGAAGAATTGAAGAGAGTATTCAAAACTGCTCATGATATTGACCCTATATGGCATATGTTACAACAAGCATCTTGGCAGGTTTGGGTAGATGCCGGAACAAGCAAGACGATAAACCTGAGAAGAGATGAGCCTCCTGAAACTGTCTATAACATATATTTGCTAGCTTGGAAGCTTGGGATCAAAGGCATTACTGTATATAGAGATAAGAGCAAAAGCATTCAAGTGCTCGAAAAAGGTATAAAGAAAGAAAATAAAACAGTTGACAATCACGTTAAGGAGGCTGTCGGAGAATTACATGAAACTAGAAAATCTGTGAAAAAAATCAGGATAGGAAAAAAAGAAATTGTTGCTGCTGAGGAAGACTATGCCGGCGGTTGTCCTACCTGCGAAACTTGATTTAAACGATATTTGAATTGAGCGGGTTTTAGAGGTTTTTAAAGCTAAATCTTTTTTGCTACGAGCCTTCCGTCTTCGGTCTCTAAAGATAAAATTTTTTCATCCAACAGCCAGGCAAAATACGACATTATCGCTGATTTCAGCAAGAAATACTGTGCCAATGGAACATTCGAAAATCCGTAATGATTAAGAACTTGAGAAATTACACTTTCAACTTCTTTTTTAGACTCAAAGCTATTAACAATGAGATCTCTAACCTCTAAAATCGCATTAATGTTTTTTAAAATCGCATCTTCAGCTTCTGATTGGCTTTGGATTAAATCTCCGTGAGAAGGTAAAACTGCATTGAACTTTTTTACCTCTTCTTTTAGCATTAGAAGGGTTAAATATGAGTTCTTAACATTTACATGATATGGTATTTTATGCTTTATTAGGGTATCGATACCAAAAAAGGCGTCAGCGGTAAATAAAAGCTCACCTCCAATTTTCAAACCGATCATGTCAATACTATGTCCAGGCAATCTTATAATTTCTATTCCAAATTCATTAATATTAAATTCTTCAATTGAATTGCAGCTTGACGGTTCGGCAGCGAGAGTTTTTATTGTGAGAGACTCCGGAGGAAAAGCTTCATATAAGTATAAAGGTTCAAGCAAAGGATTTTCGATAAAGGCACATTCATTCTTCGTTGAGTATGATTGAATTTTAAACTTTTTTTCTAAATAGCTATTTCCTCCAATGTGATCAGCATGAGAATGAGAATTGATAATTGCTACAGGAGTTAAAGAATTTTGATTTAAAAATTTTGCAATTTTTCTTCCACTATCCTCATCTATGCCGGTATCAACTATGATAGCCTCTTTATTATCGTTTGTTACAATTAATACATTTGTCCTTCCTTTAAAAATTAAAAACTTAGAAGACTTTTCCATGATATCACGACTTGATCTTTAAAGAAGCACTTATTGTGTACATTTTTCATCTAATTATGTATTAATTTTTATTTGTTTTTAAACAAATCTATTTTTACGATAAAAAGCATTAATAGCTAAGCGAAAACTTAAAAACGTTCTTGATTTTTAATAAAATGAAGGAATACATTAGCAAAGATGTGAGTGCCGCGGTAGCTCAGCCCTGGTGGAGCGCCGGACTCATACGGTTAAAAAAGAAAGGTCGTTCCTGAGAGATCCGGAGGTCCGGGGTTCGAATCCCCGCCGCGGCACCAAGATTGATTAAAGCAAAGTTATAGATATTTCATAAAAATAATTCTTTTCAATACTTAGAAGAAAAGGGATTTTCTTTTACAATATTCACGTTTTTTCTTCATTTAGTATCTATTTCATAATTTTAATTTCATTATTAATATGGAAATTGTGATAAGCAAAAATCTTTCTATAATATTTTTAAAGCATATTTTTTAAACTCAAGCTAAAAATCAAGAATTAAAATTTTCTAGAATAAGCGATGCTTTATTTTTATTTATACAAATATCTAGAGAATCTTTTATAGAGGTTTTTCCTTGAATTCTTGCCTTGATTATGGTACCTTCCTCTATTTCCAATTCTCCATATAGTGAGCCATTTACTTCTGGATAAATTTTTATTAATTTTCCTTTTATCAAAAAACCTTCGCAGTTATCTTCTGATTCAACTATTGAAATATCATTTGACCTTAAAGCTAGATATCCGTCTTTTTCTTGTATATCGCTAAAAATATTCGCATGCTTTTTTACGTCGCTTAGCTTTATAAAATTGTCAAATCCTAAATAAATTGCAGCTTCAAGAACTTTAGGATCTCTAAGAGCTTTATCAGGATCTCCTAGATATAGCATCTTTCCATTTTTCATGAAAAACACATCTGTAGCTATTTTTAACAAGTTTGAAGCATTTTGGCTGACGATGATTGTAGATAGCCCTATCCTTGCAACCGTTCTATCAAGTAAGTCAATTGCATTTACGAAACTTTGAGGATCCAAATTAGAAAAGGGCTCGTCAAGTAGTAACAAATCTGGCAGTATTGCTAAAGCTCTTGCTAAAGCAACTCTCTGTTTCTGCCCTCCACTTAAAATAGAAACTTTTTTATTTAAAAGATCTTCAATTTTTAACTCTCTAGCTAAATTCAACACACGTTCATTCCTTTCATTAAGCGGTATTTTTCTCACCTTCAGTCCGAACTCTATATTCTCTCTTACGGTCATGTTTTCAAAAAGCGCATAACTTTGAGGGACATAGCCGATATTTCTCTTTTCAGTGGGCAGCTTTGTAATCTCTCTTCCATTTAGTATTATGTTCCCCCCTTTTGCATCTATTAGACCAAGAATTACTTTGAGAAGAGTAGATTTTCCAGCACCATTTGGTCCAATGATTAGCCCAACTCCATTTTTCTTTAGGTTTAAATTTATAGGACCAAGGTGGAATCCGCCAAGGTATGCTTCTAAGCCAATAACATCAAGAGAATTGTCGCTCAATCTTATTCCACCTTCCATCTTAGAACAGCCCTGGTTGCTAGATATATTCCGAGAATTAATATAAGCATAGCTACAGAAAATCTTGCGGCTTCTAACACACCTAGACCAACGTATGCCTCATAAATAGCTACAGAAGCTGGGTATACAAAATTACCTGCAAAGTTTACTTGGTAGGCTACTATTAGCAGTGCACCTGCCTCAGAGGATGCTCTTGCCCATGAGGTTAAAATTGCATTTGCTAAAGCCTTTTTTATATTGGGAATAACAACAGAGAAAAAAGTTATAGCTCTTGATGCTCCCAGGCTTAATGCTACATTTTCAATTTCGGGGTCTAACCCTTTAATTGCACTTTCTATTATTCTTACAGCATATGTCGATGAAACGTAAAGAACGGCAAGCACAGCTCCAAAAATAGTATCTATAACTTTTATTCCAAGTGTCTGCAATAAAGCACCAAATCCATAGTACTGTGCAAAAGAAAGAACAATCATGATACCTACTATCATGTGAGGAACGGCAATAGGAATATCGACAATAGTTTCAATAACTTCTTTGAATCTGAAATTATATCTTGCTAGTATATAAGCTAGGGGTATGCCAAATACAATTGAAGCGAGTGCAGCTAAAGACGATGCGATGATTGTTATCAATAAGCCTAATTCAAACTGTGTTATTTTAAACGAAGATAGAGCTCCGCTAATTCCAACAGCAAAAATAACTGCAATTGGGTATGAAAAGAATAAAAGCAAAATCCCGCTTAATATTATAAAAGTTAGTAAAAAAAGGGAAAATTTTGTGCTCATCCCGGAAACAGACCTTTCATATTGGTTACGTTATCTAATGGTATGGTAAATATTTTTATTTCTTGCGGTACGTCAGTATAGTTTCCATATATTATTCCAGGGTTAATAGGTCGAATTCCGAAAGATTTGAGAACTTGCTGTCCAATTGGGCTATAGATGAGCAATATAAAATCTATGCTCGCCTGCTTATTCTGAACATTAGATGGTATTGTTATCGTATATATCACTGGTTTACAGCTAAAAGTCTTTGTAGTTCCTAGTTGAGTCCAAGTTACATTTACTTGTTTATAATAGTTAACATAGCTCAAGTCTCCAAGATTTATAGCTGAAGGAAGCGTTATATATGTGATGTTATATCCATTTTGCTGATAATATTGTACTTGAGGAATTGCATTAGATAAGTATGCAGAGAGGATGAATTGAACAGTATTATTTGCGGTCATCAGAGAAAGAAGGTCAGTTTCAGTATTTCTCATAATGTATTTAGACGGATTGCTATATATTGCGCTCCATAAGTAACTGCTATTTCCGTAGAAAGTTAGGCCAGCAAGTTTAAGCATGCACTGTGCTTGATAACCGCTGGGATCTGTGAATGGATTTGAAACTCCTACGACTGTATTAGGATTCAGTGCTATTATATTAAAAATATTTCTCCAAGTATCGTTCCAAGTATCACTATATGGTATTTGTTGAATAGATTGATTCCAAAGAGAGTATACCTCTCTTCCATATGGAGTATTTAAGTCTACAATTATTGTCATTTGTGTATAACCGAAAGCTATTTCATAGTCTGAAAGGTTAGCTGGAAAAAGTACTGATGGAATAGTAGATGTATCTGCTGCAGCTACAATGCTATAAGATTTCGTAGTAACTTCTTTTTGAGCTACTTCTCCGCTACCTGCAAAAAAGGGAGAACCCTGCTGTACTGAAGGAAAATAGTTAGAATATATCGAAAGAAGTTGAGAGAAACTAAATTTAAGCGTCCCGGCTGCTCCTACATTAAATGTAGTTATGTTGGTTGCCGGATTAGCTTTAATTTCATGATTCTGTATAGTATAAACTAAAACTCCACCTATAGCTAATCCTATAATTATACCTATAGTTAGATACCAATATTTATTCATAGAAATCACTATATTCGTTATTAGATTTTGAAAATAAAAAAATTATCGGTTTATTGTAAATTTAGTAACATCTGCAAAATATGAAAATTCAGTGAATGTGTTACGAAGGAAAGGAACTAAAACATTTTATTCAAACGAATAAAAATAATAAACATAAAAATGCTTATTGAGAATAAAAGAAGATTCATAGAAATATAATTCCAATTCTACTATTTAGGACAAAAAAAGAAGGTGTGGCATTTAGCGTCTTGTTAAGGATTTGGAGGCAAACTTAAATGAAATATGAATTTATTGACAATAAAAAGACCGTGTTGAAAATAAAAATTGAAAATATAGACGACCTTTGGCTTCTTTATACGATACTTCAGAAGGGAGATCTTATTACTATGAAAACATTAAGAGACGTAAAGCAAAGTGAAGGTGGAAAAAGCAGAAGGTTGCCTATGACCTTAACTATCAGTTTATCACATATGGAATTTCAACCATTTACTAATAAATTAAGAATAAGAGGAATAGTAAAAGAAGGTCCTGATAAGTTCGGGATTTTAGGTAGCCACCATACCTTAAGTGTAGGCGAAGGGGACGAATTAATAGTATTTAGAGAAGAAGGGTGGGATCAATCAACTATAAAACGTATGGAGAAATATAAAAAATCTTTTGGCTCAGTTTTGATTGTGGCTGTAGACTATGATGAATATTCAATAGCATTATTTCGAAGGCAAGGTTATAAGATATTGGTGAGCAACGATCTTCATATACCGGGTAAAGGAGATGAGAGTAGAGAAAAAGCGATAACCGAAGCTATAAATGAAATCGCATCTTTAGTTTTATCTATAATTAATAGGGAGAAAGATATTTTTGGAATAGTAATTTCTGGTCCTGGTTTTTTCAAGGAGGTAGTAAGCGAAGCTATAAAAAATAGCATTAATAAATTGACAATTGTGTTGGAGAATACGAGTATGGGCGGAGTTTATGGAATAAAAGAGACAATTGCTAAAGGTAAGCCAACAGAAATTCTAAAAGATGAAGAACTAAAAAAATCTTTGCAACTTTTGGAAAATATTCTTATGAAGCTATCAGTAAAACCTGAACAGGTCGCTATTGGTTTGGAAGAATGTAAAAATGCATCTGAAATTGGTGCAGTAAGCGACATATTGATATTGGACGAACTTTTGAGTAATCAAGATTTAGAAAGAAGAAAAGAAATCGAAGAAGTATTAAATAATGTTGAAAGTTTTGGGGGAAGAGTTGTGATACTACCTTCCTGCTCAGAGGCTTCTGAAAAGCTTTATGGACTAGGTAGCATTGTCTGTTTACTCAGATTTCCGATTAGTACTAATAAAGCCGATTTTTCTTCCAGTACTAAGAACGAGGATCTCTCTTCAAGCAGAGAATAGTGCTCGCATAAATTTCAGTTATTTAATTACGAAAATTCGGCCTAGCGCGATCAATGTTATTGATATATCATTCTTTAAGATTTAAAGCTATTTGCATCCTAAATAAGTAGATAAAAGAGTTAAAGATACTTGGACTAAACTCTTGAGACCTGACCCATAGGAGGAAAATAATTAAAATAATCTCGACTTATTAACAATAAATCTCTCTCTCGTAGGATGCGCTTCAACTACATATGCTTTTCCTTTCTTATTGATAAGATCTTTTAATTTTTTTAAATCATCTAAATGAAAGCAAAGAGAATCTCTGCATCTTTGTATCAAACCTTCATCAATAAATTTTTCTATCTCAATATCAGTACTTTCTGGCTCTAAAATTCCGAATTTGATTAATCCTCCATCAGCCTTTTCATAAATTTTGATATCATTTTGAGCGGTAATAATAAATCGATTTCTGGTTTGGACGGCATCCTTAAATATAGCAGGACAGAAATGTATAGGTATTTTTAAGCTATGCTTTTTTGCGTATTCAATAACTTTCATGGCGGATTCTCTGCTTCCATTAACAACTATACCGTTATCACTGATAACAAATCCGTTTATTCTTAGATTCTTTATATTTGTCTCATTGGCTTCCAGTTCATTTATATTTAAAAAATCGGCTCCAGCTTTATCAAGAAATTCCGCTAATTTTATCATCCACTCTTCTTTCCCAGGTAAAGAAGGAATTTCGACTCCTACTGAAAGAGAAGTAACTTTTTTTGCAATTACTACTTTCTTTTCTATTCCATCTATCGTAGGATGAATTCTAAGCTCATCCAATCCAGCTTTTTCTAGCTTTTTTAACACATCTTCATTAATTAAAATGCCATTTGTGTACAAATGGATATGAAAATTGCTTCCAAAATTTTGTTTAAGCAATTCGATTATCTTCGTTGTTCTATCAAAAACTATTAAAGGTTCTCCGCCAGTTATACTCGCCGATTTTGCTCCAGATCTTTCTATTTCTTCAAAAATTTCTTCAAAATTTTCAATCTTTCTTTCATTTACATATATCAAATCCTTATTTCTTCTCAAATAGCTTACTGGGCAATAGAAGCATTTTTCATTGCATAAACCTGTTAAAAATATGACCGCTTTGATCCCAGAAAAACATAAGTTGCAACCAACTGGAAGCTTATTTCCATATATAGCAGCTATTTCTGACTTTTTAATGCTCATCAATACTTACCTCTCTCTCTAAGCACCTTCTTTAGAGCAGGATTTTTTTCTGAAGCTTTTAATACGGCATCTTCTATTGGGTCCTCTGGATATAGCTCTATGTTCAAATAAACCCCAGTTCTCCCTTTTTCATCTCTCCTTATCAACACTCTCTCTCTTTCCAATATTGTATCAATGCTTATTTTTAAAAGACTGGCAATTTCTTCTTCTCTACCTATTATAGAGCTCTTCGTATAACCTTCTTCAATAGGTTTTATGAGCTCAAGCTTTTTGTTTACTCCGGGTACTCTCACATTCTTCATAAGTTGCCCATAGTCTATAATTCCCCCAAAAGAATAGAATTCTACTTCCCTCTTCATTAGCTTTGTCAAGGGAAAGCTCACTACTACCTCTTCCTCGGGGTCCAAAATTAGATATGCCTTTGGGGAGTTCGATGGTGTTGCCTGAACTATTCTCTTGAGAACAGGCAAAATCCCAAAAGATTCAAGGGTTAGCTCAATTACATATGAGGGAATGTCTTGCAGGATTACAATATCTACATCACTTTTACTGTGCACATCTCCTCTTGCCACGCTACCGTGCAAAAATGATCTTATGTTCTTAGATTCAAGTATACCCATAATATTTCTAGCTTTTTTTCTTTTCTCGTTTAGAATTTTTAGTTCTTTTTCACCGTATTCAAAGTAGAATTCATCATAATTTTTCGACACTTTCTCTCTTACCATTTTAGTTCACGTTAAGAAACAAAGTATTGCCTAAGATATGGGAGGAGAGGAGAAGGTCCAAAGCCCCGCATCCTTGGCCGCTAGACTACCCGGCTTCTTATCATATATTTAATATAATTCGTTTAATAAAAATTTTTATTCCTTTTCTACGTCTTCGTCCTCTTCTTCTAATTCTTCTGCAATATTTTCTTCTTTTTCTATTTCTTCTAATGTAGGCTTTTTAGTTGTCTCGATCAGCAATTCAGAAAGAAGTTGCGCATCTTCTTCTCTTATATAAGGTGCAACAACAGAAACTCCTCTATCATGATAGCTGTCTTCACTTATTTTCAGACTTTCATAGACTATCAAGTACACAGGCAAGGTTGCAACAAGAGTATCTTTATCTTTTCTCTTTAAGTTATATTCTTTGTACTTTGAAATTACCTCTTTTGGCAGGCTAGATTTTAATTCCACCTCGAAAATATCCCTAAGTATCATGAAATCACTGAAGGAAGGTAACCACTCATTCAATAAAAACTCCTTTCCAGCATTTTTTACAACTTCTTCAAACTCTCCTTCTACTATCTTCTTATCCTTTACTTTTCCTGAATGAGCGTTTATTATAATAAAAGATTGCTTATTTCCGGACATATGCTAACACCAAAAATTTCACGCATTAAAAAAGGGATTATTTTAGGAGTTTAAAAATTATTCGCCAAACAATTTAAATTCAATAAAAAAGTTAATTTTAAAGTCCGCTTGATAGATATTCATCATAAGCTTCTCTCAGTAGCCTGATTCCTTCTTTTATTTCATCTTCAGTTGGCATGCTAAAGTTTAACCTTATAGTATTTAACACGCTGAAGTCATGATAGAATGGTTGTCCAGAGACGAATAGTACTCCCTTTTTCTTCGCATATTCTAATAGTTTTTGTGTGTTAACTTTCTTGTTGTTGAATTGCACATATATAAACAATCCTCCCTTGGGCTTTGTCCAGTGAGCATCATTGCGGAACAGTTCATCTAGCATTTCCAGCATAATGTCTCTTTTCTGTTTATACCATGGAATAGCTATTTTTAAGAATTCTTCATGAATTCCATTTCTGAGCCAGATTGTCGCTAAATATTGAGATATACCAGAGACACCTAGGTCTATGACTTCCTTCGCAGCAAGAAGGGCTTTAACAATTTCCTTGTTTGCAAATACCCACCCTATTCTAAGCCCTGGCGAAAGGATTTTGCTTAAGGTGCTAGTAAATATTACTCTTCCTTCGGTATCTAATGATTTAATCGCAGGTAGTGCTTTTCCCTCATAGCTCAAATAGCAGTAAGCGTCATCTTCAAATATTAGAAAGTCATACTGAGACGCGAGCTCATATAGATGCTTCCTTCTTTCCATTGGTAAGGTTGCTCCACTTGGATTTTGGTAATTTGGAACGGTATACACAAATTTTATTCTTTTCCCTTCGCTTTTTAGCTTTCTTAGAAGAGTTTCCAACTCATCTGTTTTCATTCCGTTTTCATCTTGATTAACGCCAAGCATTTTAGCTTTATTGTACGTAAAAGCGAATATAGCCTCAAGATAAGTTGGTCTTTCAACTACTATATAGTCTCCAGGGTCTACAAGTATTCTAGAAACCATATATAAAGCTTGTTGACTTCCTGACATGATAATCATGTCATCATCTTCAGTTCCCTTAAGAGACACGTACTTTTCCATAAGCTTTCTCAATTCTTTCATTAGTTCAGGGTTTCCCTTTATTGGTGGATATTGTAGCATTGTTTGATATTCTGTCTTAAAGACCTCTTGTACGTATGGAAGGGCTTTGTCTAATGGAAACCTCGAAAAGTTAGGTCTTCCTTCGCTGAACATTATTACCTTTCTTCCCTGTGGTGGTTCTGGAAATCCTGGTACTTCTAGTGATAGAAAGTCTGAAATTTCCTTATTTAAGAACGAATTATAATTCATATAAAATACCCCTTTATTTAGTCATCTAATTATTTTTTAATTTCTTTTATTAATAAATATATCTTCTTTTAAAAAACCTTTTAATAAAGTATCAGACAATTTTAAAATAACTCTAATAAATTCTAATAATACATTACTTAAAAATATTATTTTTTGAAAACAACGAGTATATTTAATATCTATATATTTTTAATTTTAAGAATATACGTAATGACAAATTTGATTTAATTTAATAAATATTTTTTCATAAAAGTTTTATAAGCAAATTTTTCATTTAACTATATTAACGAATAATTTTATTAAAAACAACTGTTAGTTAACGAGTTTCTTATAACAGCTTTAAAGGTGTTTTTTTTACGAAAGCAATTGAGATAAAAGGACTTGTAAAAATTTACGATAAATCGGTAAAGGCTTTAGATGATTTGAGCTTTGATGTAGAAGAAGAATCAATTCATGCACTTTTAGGACCTAACGGTGCAGGAAAAACAACTCTTATACGAATACTTACAACTCAGCTTACCCCTACTAAAGGAACAGCATATATTTTTGGTTTAGATGTTAGAAAGAACCCTCAGCAGGTAAGGGGCATGTTGGGTTACGTGCCTCAGGAAGTTTCATTATGGACAGATTTGACTGGATATGAGAATTTACTTATTTATTCGAAGATTTACGAGATTCCAAAAAGCGAAAGAGTTAAAAGAATAGAAGAAGCTCTAGATTTTATGGATTTAAAAGATGCTTCAAGAAGGCTGGTAAAAACATATTCAGGCGGAATGTTTAGGAGGTTGGAGATAGCAGCAGCTTTAATGGTCCGCCCAAAAATACTCATTTTAGATGAGCCAACTATTGGGCTTGATCCTATCGCTAGAAACAACGTATGGGAAAGAGTTATCTCATATAAAAAAGAATTCGGAACAACGGTGCTTTTTGCTACGCATTACATGGATGAAGCAGACAAATATGCAGATATGATCACGATAATAAATAAAGGCAAGCAGGTAATAAGCGGTAAACCAGAAGATCTTAAAATGATAATTGGAGGAGATAGAGTCACTCTAAAAGTAGACAATAAAGAAAAGGTAAAAGCTATAATTGCTGAAAATTTTGGGATAGATATCATAGAGGAGAATTCTGATGTCTTAACATTTCTAGTAGAAAAATCTCAACTTGTTTTACCAAGAATATTAAGTGCTTTAGAAGCAGAAAAAATAGAAGTCAAAGAGCTTAGAATAAGAGAAGCTTCTCTGAATGATGTTTTCATTAAGCTAATGGGAAAGAGGATTGAAGAAGAGGAGGAAGGAAGAATGAAAGAACTCATAAGTGAAAGGAAAATGATAAGAATGGGTGGATAAAATGAAGCAGGAAAATCTTATCTCTATTTTTGCGATGGCTGAAATGGAGCTAAGAAGAATAAGGCACGATCCTGTAGAAATATTTACCAGAGCAATTCAGCCTATACTTTGGGTTGCTGTATTTGGTAGCGTAATGGCAAAGGTAAGAGCATTTCCCTCTACTGGAGATTACGTCACATTTATATCTCCTGGAGTTATTCTTCAGTCTTCAACATTTATTTCTCTCTCCTACGGAATCATGCTTGTATTTGAAAGAGAGTCTGGTGTTCTAAAAAGGCTATTGTCGTCTCCAATGCCCAGAAGTTATATTGTTATTGGAAGATCTCTTGCAGGAGCATTGCGTTCATCAACACAATATATAATAGTCCTTGTTGCGGCCGCGTTAGTTGGTGCAAAGCTTACAACCGATCCTTTAGATCTTATATTAGGATATTTCATACTGACATTTGCATCAATGGGCTTTACAGCCATTTCAATTGTTATCGCATCAACGCTAAAAACTAGAGAGAGATTTATGGGAATAGTTGGCGCAATAACAATGCCACTGTTCTTTGCGAGCAATGCGCTCTACCCAATTCAGGTAATGCCTAGACCTATCCAGGTAATTTCTTTTGTTAATCCACTTACATATACAGTTTCAGCACTTAGAACACTTTTGGTTCAGAGTAGCTTATATATAGGAAGCGACATGTTGATAATAACAATATTTGTTCTTGTATCGATGTTTATTGCTATTAAATTGTTGCCTAGAATTATAGAATAAATTTTTAAATTGAACTGAAAAAGAGGAGGATTAATGAAAATAGCCCATAGGATAAAAATTGTAGGTGTCGTTCAGGGAGTAGGGTTTAGACCATTTGTTTACAGATTAGCAACTAACTTAAACTTGTTCGGATATGTTGTAAATAAGGGAGGAGCAGAAGTAGAGATATTTATAGAAGGAGAAAAAAGAAATGTAGAAAAATTTACAGAATTGTTAGAGAAGGAGAAACCTCCTCCTGCGATTTTTATAAATGAACATATCAAAAGCAATGTTCTGCACGTACTATATCTGCAACTTCCAGATCTCTTGAATGCATCATCATCTTTAGAGGTATTTAATAAGAACCCTGAAATATATAAGATGGCAACAGATCTGTTTATGTGGTCTCGGAAACTTATGAAGGTTTTAGGTGGTAGGTTCCATAATATTGTTAACATTAGAGTTGGTGGAGTCTACAGCATGCCAGAAAAGAAGGAAGTAGAAGCTTTATCTTCGCAATCAGAAAGAGCTATTACATATGCAAGAAAACTTTCCGAATTCGTACTTGACAACCAAGACAAATTCCCAAGTTATGAGCAAAAAATAAAGCCTTTAGTATTGTGTGACGCTATAGAATATCCATTCATTTCAAGGAATATATGTAGCGATGAAATGAGGTTTGAAATAAGTAAATTCGAAGAGGAAGTAGTACCAGAGCAGGTTCCATACTCGAATTCTCTTAGATATAGGCTTAGAAGCGGAGAAAACTATGTCGTTGGACCGATCTCAAGGTTCAATACTTCTTTTTACAATCTTAGAGGAGAAGTCAGGAGAATGCTGAAGTCTTATGGATGCATGCCGCCGCTGAAAAATATGAGCTATAGCATAGTTGCTAGAATAGCAGAACTTTATGAATTTATCCTAAGAATAACAGATTTTATCGATAATTATAGATATGTTCAAGTAAACGAAAAAAGTTTTGAGATAAAAGAAGGTACTTACTACGGAGCAGTTGAGGCTCCAAGAGGGATCCTTTATCATAGATATACCGTAAATAAGCGCGGACTCATTGAAGATGCAAATATAATTCCCCCAACATCCCAAAACTTGATCTCAATGGAGGCATTTTCAATGTACCATTTGGAGAAGATTGGATTGATAAACAAAGCTGAACAGTTAGAAAAAGCTCATCAAGAAGTTCAGAAAATAATTAGGCTCTTTGACCCCTGCATCTCGTGTTCTGTTCATTAAAATTTTTAAATGCAGAATTTTTTCATAACTTCCAATATAACCTGCGTGCTACTATTTGGATAAAAATCATTGAACCTATTCTTTAATCTTATTACTTCTACATTATTTAAACCTCTTTTTTTAAGTTCTTCTTTTAATTGTTCCTCACCGAACTTTTGGTCTGGTCCTAAAACGATTATATCTGGAGAAACTTCTATAACTTTTTTAAGATAATCATTTTCATCTCCAAGCATTGCCATTTTTACATTTTTGATAGAGCTTACAATTTTTAACCTGGAATTCTCAGGAAAGATTACTTCTCTTCCCTTATTTTTCTTTGCATTAACATCTCTTGAAACTATCACGTATACATCTCCAAGCTTAGAGGCTTCCTCTATCAATCTTATATGTCCTTCATGCAAAATATCAAACGTACCTGTAATGAGGACTTTTTTCCGTTTCTCTCTTTTCCATTCAATTTTTAGTTTCCCTAACCTCGCTAAAGCATCTAAAAGTCCCTCTGCATATGAAATAGTTGCAAGCGAAGTAACAAGATCTTCTTTTTCAAGATAATATTTGGAATCTTCGAGATATAATTTTGCCAGATTTATTAAATCTGACTCCTCTTTGTTCAAAGAAGATTTTTGGCATTCAGTCTGTTCTAAAGCGTTTTCCACCATTTTTATATATGTAGCAATTCTATCTTTCATTTCGTTCAATTGAAAACGCCTCTAAAGACTGTTCTTCCATAAAGTGGAGCTTTCCAGGAATAATAATAGAATTAGGCGGATTAAATCTCATGTTATAAAGGAGACTTATTTTACCGTAATATATCTTCTCATCAGGCCAGCCAAGTCTTTCTAGAACAACAATTTTTGTTTCAGGCGTAATTATCCCTAATCTCTCTTCTTTTTCCATTTCTATTAGTAACTTAATTGCTTCACTAGCATTCAATGGACCTCTCTCCGCGTCTATGTCCAAAAAGAAAAAAGTATGAAGTCCTCTGCTTAAGTTTCCTGATAAAACTAAATAAGGATAAACTGAAAGTATGCCTTCTCTTTTGTAAACGATTGTTGCAGACGGACCGAATTTATAGTTAAAGAGACCAGTAGCTGACATAGCATAGGAAAAAATGTTTATTCCTGGAATATAATTAACCTTGCAACCTTTTTCTTTCGCGTAGTTTTTTAAAGAGAGATGTGTTGTCGCAATAAAAGGATCGCCTATCACTGCCATTGAAATGTTTTTTCCTTTTAACAATAAATCAATAATTTCTTGTCCAGACTTCTCTTCGATATCTCTTCTACTAATAATCTTGAAACGGTCACTTTTTATACCTATGACCTTCATTGCCGCATTAATTTCTGGAAAATAAAAACTAGTATAGCCCTCTAAAAATATAAAATCAGAGGACTTAAGTTTTTTTATCCCTTCTATTGAGATGTGAGAAAGCGATAGCCCCAATCCAACAAAGCTCAATTCTCCTAAGCACTTTCCATTTGTAATTTCATTGTTGGTCATTATTATTGGCACTCCTTAGAATATTTTAGAATATTTATTATTTATTTTGTATTTATTAAGGCATAAGGGAGCAATATGGTCTAAATTTCGCTCATGACGAGTTATTTCAAATCTTCCTTCCAAAAAAGAAATATAACATTGAACTTATAAATCTTCAATCTTTCCTTATAGATATAAAATGTTTAGGAGCCCATCTTCATTTAATGTGGCGGGCCCGCCGGGATTTGAACCCGGGACCAACGGGTTAAAAGCCCGCTGCTCTACCTGGCTGAGCCACGGGCCCATTATATTCTATGTCTTATTTTATCAAATGATGAAAAAAGATTTTTATTTTTTTCTATGTGTTTTTAAACGTAGCTTCAGTTGTTATTGAGTTGAGAGAATTTCTTTACCATAATTCATTCCAACTTCGAGCGCTCTAATATTTAATTCAACATACTTCCTGTCGAACATTTCCTCAATAGATGCTTTTATGCTTTCTTCCTTTAATGGAAAACCAGGAATGGTCAGCGCAATTCCAATAATTGCTGTATTTAAGAGCAAACTATTTTTTAGTTTTTCTGTAAGCTCATTTCCATTAATTATCAGTATTTTTCCATCAAAGGCGCTCTTCATCATTTTCTTTATTTCATTAATATCAGCGATTTTCGGATCAACTGATATGGTCTTAAAAGGTTCTGTCATCAAAGTATTCATTAATATGAGACCATCTTTTTTCATATATTTTAAGTATCTAAGCGTTTCAATTGCTTCAAGCGAGATTAATAGATCGCCCCTCCCAAGCGGTACAATAGAGCTATATACATCTTCGCCTATTCTTACATGCGTAAATACGCTTCCAAATCTCTGACTTAATCCGTGTATTTCTCCTACTCTCGCCTTAATACCTTGTTTGAACGCAGCAAGCCCTATCAAGTTAGCTATTGTTATTACACCCTGACCTCCAACACCTGAAATTATGATGTTATATTCTTTCATTTTTACTCACCTTCGTGTATAGCGTTAAACGGACAAACACTTACACAACTGCCACAGCCATAGCAAAGGTCTTCTTGAATGAATGCCTTTTTCTTATCAGAGTTCCAGGAAATTGCGGGACAGCCAAATGTAAGAATGCATGTTTTGCATCCTGTGCACTTTTCTTCATCTATGACATATCTCTTAAATTTCTGGCCAGATCTTCTCACTCTTGAAGCGTAAAGCAAAGCGCACTCCCTCCTAGCTACTATAACGCTTACTCCGTTAACAGATAGAGCCTTTCTTAAAGCTTGTTCAGTTGCCTTCATATCATATGGATCAACAACCTCAACATAGTCTGCACCCATTGCTTTAGCTATGTCTTCTATTTTTATCTCTTTTCCGTTGTTAGAAATAGAATAGCCCGTTCCGGGGTGAGGCTGATGTCCAGTCATTGCGGTTGTTCTGTTGTCAAGTACAAACAATATGAAATTGGACCTATTATAGATAGCATTTGCGAGAG
Source organism: Fervidicoccus sp. (assembly GCF_049967375.1). NCBI lineage: Archaea > Thermoproteati > Thermoproteota > Thermoprotei > Fervidicoccales > Fervidicoccaceae > Fervidicoccus > Fervidicoccus sp. The sequence continues at coordinate 29,230 of NZ_JBMFSV010000003.1, forward strand.
CAGGTAGACCTGCATGAAAGAATGTAGAATCGCCTATTGTTGCTATAATCGGTTTTTTTGAAGCACTGCCCTCTAATGCCTTGCTTATCCCATGAGCTAGACCTATCGATGAACCCATATGTGTGCTTGTATCAACAAGCTTCATTGGAGGATAGTATCCGAGAGTATAGCACCCAATGTCGCTTGGATATATTCCATTATACCCTGTGACTTTTTTGATTACATAAAAAACGTTCCTATGAGGACACGCAGGGCAGAACACGAGTGGTCTTCTTGGGATTTTAGCCTCAATGTTTTTTTCTATAAATTCTGCCCTTTCAATATCAACTGGCGATTTAATTCCAAAGAACTTGGCCAACGAAGTAACAACTCTATCAGTAGAAAGCTCATAATATCTCGGAACGAGGTCTTTTCCCCTTATCTCTGCTTTAATATTTTTGTCAAAAGCCCAAGTTTTCACCTGCTCTTCTACTACAGGTTCAAGCTCTTCAACTATTATAGCTCTTTCCAAACCATTGAAAAATTCGTTTAAGAGTCCAAATGGTACTGGGAAAGGTGTCCCGAGCTTTAGTATTTTTACATCATTGATATCTAGCCAGCTAAGCGCTTCTTTTACATATGCATATGCTAATCCGCTAGCTATAACTCCTACTTTTGAGCTTTTATCTCCTTCAATGTAATTAAATTTATGATTAAATTCTTCTCTAATTTTTTCTATTCTCTTTAATGATTCCAGTCTAAGAATCCTGGCGTTTAATGGGAGGTTAACAAATTTCTCCGGATTCTTTGAAAAATCACCTGAGGCTCTTTTTCCAGCCTGTGTTCTTTCAGGCAGAGGTCCAAAAACTACTTCTCCTCTCATATGCGAAAGCCTTGTAGTTGACCTCAAAACAACTACAGTATCGAACTTTTCACTCAAGTCAAAAAGCTCTTTCGCAAATAGTCTCGCTTCATCGGGAGAACTTGGCTCAACGATTGGAAGATTAGCTAGCTTAGCAAAAAGTCTCGTATCTTGCTCATTTTGGCTACTCCACATACTTGGATCGTCTGCAACAACTATGACAAAACCGCCTTTAACTCCATTCATTGCAGTGCTCATAAATGCATCTGCTGCAACATTCAGACCAACATGCTTCATTGAGGTCATAGATCTGAGTCCGCTCCATGAAGCACCCAAAGCAGCTTCATAGGCAATTTTTTCATTACTTGAAACTTCTACATATACTCCTGCATCTTTTGCTATAGCAGAAAAAGTGTCTAGAATTTCGCTACTAGGTGTTCCAGGGTATGCAGCAAAAAATGATATATTCCCTTCTAAAGCACCTCTTACTATTGCTTCATTTCCAAGCAAAAAAGCTCTTTTTCCAGCCTCTTTATTTAGAATTATTTCTTTAATGTTCATTTTTTTCACCTATTTTTTGAGGAAATTAAGCTAAAAGAGTAAAGAGCTCTTGCAGCTGAAACTACATCTTCAGGTCTCTCATATGTAGGTATTCCGTTGCTTTCAAGAAACCTTCTAGCATCTTCGCTTACATCTCCTGCCATAAACATCGCTAGGATAGGTTTCTTGACTTCGCTTTCATTAATCGCTTTTACTATGCCCTCTGCATGCTCAGTTCTGGTCATGCCTCCGAATGTGGGAACGACGCAAGACTCTATAATTATGTCTACATCATCATCTTTCAAAAAAGCTTTAGTTGCTCTATAGTAATCATTACCAGTAGCACTAGCTATCATATCAATAGGATTCTTAAGAGATGCCATAGGAGGGAGAAAGGATGAGAGATAGCTTATTGTTTCATCTTTAAGCTTAGACATTTCTAAACCATTTTCCTCTATCAAATCGGAAATTAAAACTCCTGCACCTCCAGCATTTGTTATGACCCCTACTCTTTTCCCTTTAGGAAGTGGTTGCGTGAAGGATCTAGCCATCGACAAAGCTTCATCAATGGTTTTAGCTTTTATAGCCCCTCCTTGCTTTAAGGCTGTCATAAAAATTTCGGCATTTCCGGCAATGCTACCTGTGTGAGAAGATACGGCCCTAGCCCCTGTACCGTATATTCCTCCTTTTAAAGCAATTATAGGTTTTTCTTTTGAGTGCTCTTTCAAAACTTCTAAGAATCTTTTCCCAGATTTCACTCCTTCCAAATATAAAAGTATTGAGGCTGTATCAGGATCTCTTGAAAAATATTCTATAAGATCAGAAAAGTCCACATCGCTCATATTTCCTACACTAACAAATTTTGCAAAGCCTATGTTTTCTTTTATGGTCTTATACACAATACCTCCTCCTAGCGCACCACTTTGAGATATAAAGGTAACGCTTCCTTTCTTAGCTTTTTCTATAAAAGTTGCATTTAAGTCTATTTTAGTGTTCATTACTCCTACACAGTTAGGTCCAATAACTCTCATTCCATAGTCATGGGCAACTCTCACTAGTTCTCTTTCCTCTTCTTTCCCTCTCTCTCCAGTTTCACCAAATCCTGCAGTAATGATTATTATTCCTTTTGCTCCCTTCTCCCCACTTTCAATTACTGCTTGCTTTACTGCAGGTTTCGGTACTACGATCACTGAGAGATCAATTTCATCTTGTATATCTTTAATTGTTTTGTATGCCTTCACTCCCATTATGCTTTCTTCTTTAACATTTACTGGAAAAACTTTTCCTTTGTAAGAAAGCAAATTTTTAAAAACTTGATGCCCAAGCTTAGTTTCGTTGTTACTTGCTCCTATTACTGCTATCGATTTAGGCTCAAAAAAATATCTATAATCAAAATTCACATTTCTCAACTCTAATCAAATTTAAATTTTTTATTTATTAATAATATATACATATTTTTAAAGTTTTAAATTTAACTTTAAATGGTTGATAAATTTTGTATATTAATAAAAAATTATTTGACATTCAAATAACTAAGGAAGCAGTAGAAATTGCCGAAAAATTTGGCATCTCTCCCTTTATGGCTCAAAGATACATAATGTTTATGGGGGATAAAGAGGCAATAGAGTATTTAATTTCTGCGGAAAAGGGAATAGAAAAAAGCTTTAGATGTAACTCTATATTAGTTAAAGACTGTAATGTGGTCGAGAGAAGTTTAACAGAAAAAGGATTTATTTTAGAAAAAACGCCATATTTGAATTACGCTTATTACATAAAAAGAGAGCCTTTTTCCATAGGTTCTACAGTTGAGCATTTGTCCGGTAAGATATACGTTCAAGGAGTCGGCAGCATGTTAGCATCAGAAGTTCTTTCTCCTGTAGAAGACGATAAAGTTGTAGATATGGCAGCTGCACCAGGAGGTAAAACTACTCATATGGCTCAACTGATGAAGAACAAAGGCATTATTTTAAGCATTGATATCAATAGAGAAAGAATATGGAAACTAAGAGTAAATATTGAGAGATTGAATGCAAAAAATGTCTATGTATTAAGGACAGATGCTTTAAAAATAAATGGGCTAGATGAATATTTTGATAAAGTAATGCTAGATGCACCATGCACAGGCGAAGGATTGATTGTATATAAAAAAGAGAGAAAATTCTCAAAAGGCATTGAAGATTATAAGAAAATGATACCTCTTCAAATAAGCATGCTTAAGAAAGCATTTAAACTCTTGAAAAGAGGCGGCAAAATTCTTTATTCTACATGTAGTATAGCTCCGGAAGAAAATGAATACGTAATATCTCAAGTATTGAACGAACTTAAAGATATAGAAATACTTCCTACAAGATACAATGGAGTTAAAGGAAATGAAGGATTGCCAGAATATAATGACATATTTTTTGGGGACGAACTAAAAAACTGCTTGAGACTTTATCCTAATACCGATAAAACGGAAGGGTTTTTCCTATGTCTGATGAGGAAAAAATAAAGTTAAAAGAGATATTTCCTTGTGAAGTTGGAAAGAAAAAAGTAGATGTTTTTTTAAAAAAAGTATTTGGCTATGGAGTAGATAAAATCTTGAACGACTGTTTCATTTTTTATTGCAATGAGAGGAAAAAAAGAAAAGATATCTTCTGCATGTCCAAAGAGCTTGAAAATTTATATGCAAGACTGAAAGAAAACGGTATTTTACCCTACAGTATTGGTCTTTTTTTAGGTTCTATTATGAACAACCGATATAAACCATCACTTCAATTAGGTTCAGAAATTAGCTTAAAAGCGAAAAAACTCGAAAAAGGCATTATATATGTTAAAAATGCAAAAATCAGTTTTGGAAAAACTATAAGTTTGAATGAGATAGCATTGATAAAAAGAAACGAAAGCGGCATATATCTGGTTTTACTTCAGGACGAAACTTTCTTAGGGTGGGGTATTTTAAAGAGAAAAATATTGGTTCCTCTTGCAGACATCGGTCTTTACCTCAGAGGATTTGAATTTTCTTAGAACTTCTTTTATCTTAGAGCATATATTGACTTCCTTGTCACTCTGACCTCCTCCCTGCCCTAAAGGGCGAGGGTTTCAGTTGTAAATGACAAGACCTTCAGTTGTAATAAGGACAAGGTATTTTATGAAGTTAATAAATAAAAAACAACGAATTTCTTAAAAAGATATAAACTCTATTAAATTAAAATTCCATATTAAATAAAGCATTATAACCTATTAGGAAATAATAAAAGCTTGTGTATTTTAGAAAGCATTTAAACAAAAGAAAACAATATAATATTCATATAGAGGTGTATGCAATGCCTTTCAAGGAAAAAGATTTTATATTGATCGATTATACAGCTACTGTTAAGGAAACTAATACAGTGGTTGATACAACAAATTCTGAGAAAGCGAAAGAAAGTAACATCTATGATGAAAATAAAACATATGAGCCAACGTTAGTTATAATAGGAGAAGGGAGAGTAGTCAAAGGTCTGGAAGAAGCGCTACAAGAAATGAATGAAGGAGAGCAGAAAGTAATAGAATTACCTCCTTCAAAAGCTTATGGAGAGAGAGATCCGAATAGGCTTAGAAGAATACCAATAAGAGAGTTTAAAAAAGGCGACGTAGAGCCTGTTCCTGGAAAAGTTGTAGAAATAAATGGCGTACCTGCATTAATAAGAGATGTAACTGGAGGAAGAGTATTAGTAGATTTTAACCATCCTTTGGCAGGAAAAACTATTGTTTACGAAGTTAAAGTGATAAAATATTTACAGAATGACGATGAAAAAGTAAAGGCATTATTGAAGAGGAGGCTAAGACCTAAAAATATCGATGATTATAACATAAAAATATCCAAAGAGGAAGGCTTTGTTCAAATAAAAATACCTGAAACTGAGATGATTAATCCAGATATTCAACTAGCAAAAAGGGCATTAGCTAGAGAAATATTTAACTATATTGAAGGAATTAAAAAAGTTGAATTTATTGAAGAAATAATCGCACCTGAAAAGCCGAAGGAAGAAACTGCTGAGGAAAAAGAAAAACCAAGTGAAGAGAAACCTAAAGAAGAAGCCAAGCAATAAAATTTATCAATGTATTTTTTGCGATATAAGAAATTTTTATAAAATTTGTTGCAATTTAAATAAAGGAATAATAAAAGAATCTGATAATTTTGTCTTGAGATATATCAGTTAATAAAAAACAATATAATACTTTAGCAAGTCAATATAAGTAAAAAATGATATTAGAAATCAACATCTAAAATTCTTATTCTTTAAGAAAAAAACAAAAGTTTAACTTAAAAAGAGTTGTTTTTATAAATATTAATTTAATAAGGATAAAACTTATCTCTTCCCGGGATATTAAATGAACAAAATTTAATACATTGGGCATTTCTTTGTTCTATGGGAAGAGAACGAGGTGTAAATAAATGCCTAAATGGACTGTGCTAGAATATCTTAGAAATAACCCTGATGAATACATGCAAATGGTAAAGAGAAGGGGTCTAGACGAAAGCATTGTGAGAGAGGCTATTGAAATAGATAAGGCATATAGAAGTAAGCTTAGGGAAGTAGAAAATTTAAGAAGAGAACACAACTCCCTAACAAAGGAACTATCTAAAGAGAATAATCAAGAAAAAAAGAATGAACTGCTGAGAAAGGCTAAGGAAATTCTTCAACTTTTAGAGGAAAAAGAAAAAGAAGTAAGCGAAGCTGAGAGAAATTGGTATGATTCGTTGAAAAAACTTCCGAACATTTTAGCACCAGACGTACCTTATGGCACTTCAGATGAAGATAACTTGCCAGTTAAATTTTGGGGCAGGCCAAAAGTCACTACTGACAAGCTTGAGGAATTCAAAAAACAAACCGAAAAGTGGGGATTTAAAGTAGATTTTGATCTTGTAGAAAACAAGAGTTTTATAGGACACGCTGATATGTTGGAAAAAGTTTTAAATATGGCAGATACAAATCAGGCAGCTAAGGTAGCTGGATCCAGGTTTTTCTATCTTATTGGAGATATAGTATGGTTAGATTTTGCTATTAGCCTTTATGCGTTAGATGTTATAACTAGAAAAGGATTCATTCCGATAATACCTCCTTATATGCTTAGAACAGAAGTTTTAGAAGGAGCTTTGGACTATTCTTCTTTTAAAGACATGATATACAAAATTGAAAACGAAGATCTCAATCTTATAGGAACTGCTGAGCACCCATTAATGGGACTTGCATATGATAATCCGATAAGGGAGCAAGATCTTCCCCTTAAACTTGTTGGTTGGAGTCCTTGCTTTAGAAGAGAAGCAGGCGCAGGCAATAGAGATTTAAAAGGAATTTTCAGAGTCCATCAGTTTCATAAAGTTGAGCAATTTGTGTTTGCCCATCCCGATAATAGCTGGAAATTCTTAGATGAAATGGTAGCAAATACTGAAGAAATACTTCAAGGCTTAGGTCTACCATATAGAGTAGTTAATGTGGTGAGTGGCGAGCTTGGATTGCCTGCTGCAAAGAAATACGATATTGAAGTTTGGATGCCCGCACAAGGAAAATATAGAGAAATTGCTAGCATTAGCCAGGTTTTGGATTGGCAGGCTTTTAGGGCTAACTTAACGTATATCAAAGCAAGCGATGGAAGAAGAGAGTACCTTCATACATTAAATGGCACTGGAATTCCAACAACTAGGGCTATTTCTGCAATAGTAGAAAACTTTCAAGATGAAGAGGGAAATGTCGCAATACCTTCTGTACTGAAGAAATATTTAGAAAATATTCCAGGCGCACCGACTGATGTCCTTAAGCCAAGAAAAAGATAAAATATTTATTGGTATAGATTTATCTGCTAAAGAGAACAAACCTTCTCCAATCTGTATATTTTTCTCTTTAAGCCGTACTTTTAATTTCTTCACCATTCACAAGAATGAAGAGATAATTAACATTATTGATAGCTTATACGGATTGAAAAAAAGAACGAAGATATACGTTCTATTTGATTCCCCCCTCTTTTCAGAAAGTGGAGTAAAATTTAGATCCATGGATTTAATAGCTCTTAAATTGGGCGGAAAGCTTCTTCCTCTTTCTTTTAAGTCAATAAAAGAACTTGGCCAAAGAGGCGAATTGTTGTCTCATCAGCTTTTATCAAAGTATAAAGAACTGGTTATTTTTGAAACTCATCCATATACCGCTTCAAAAATTCTTGGCTATAGTAACACAAAACAACTTTCAGAAAAGCTATTAGGCACTTCACTGAATAAAGGACTTTCGGATGCTTTTGCTTGTTGCATAAGTGGTATCATCTTTTTTAAAATTGGAGGAATTGCTATAGAAGACGACTATTCACACTTCACGATGATTTTTCCAAAAAATATTTCAAGCTCTTAATTCAAAAATAATATGATGTCTCAATTGGATTGTTGCATTATATTTGACATCGATGGAGTAATTATTGATAATACCGAAAGAATTGAAAAATACGGATTAAATGAAAATAAAGAAGATTTCTATTCTGATAGATTAATGGCTTTTGATAAACCAAGGGAACTCGGAATAAAATTGCTTGAGGAGAAAAAGAAAGTAGGAAAAATTGTTATAGTAACTGGAAGACCGGAGAGAGTTAGAAAGAAAACGACACAGGAGCTTTCTAGTTTTGGCGTTGAGTTGAAAGAGATAAAGATCATTTTCAGACCTAATAACATAGATAAAATAGAAGAGTGGAAAGTAAAGAAAATCCTTGAGCTGAGAGACTCAGGTTGTAATATATGTGAAGTTCATGAAGACTCCGAAGAAGTCATTTATATGTTGAAATATAAAATTAAAGGAACAAAATTCTTTTTGCATAAAGGAAATAAAGTAGAATCCATATAAGGATCAGCTTATGCTCTTCCACTTTCTATTCTTTGCATCAAAGTAAATCAAACCTTCTTTTAAAAGCTCAAAAAAGAGCTCCTTAAGATCCCCAATCTTTTCAGCCGCGCTTGAAGGATCACTATCGCTAATGCTTGAAAGTTTTTCTAAAAATTCTTTCCATTTTCTGGGGTAGATTAAATATCTATCCTTGGTCCCGATAACTTCTATAGCACCTAACTTCTTTATTCTATCTGCTACGAAATCTTTATCTTTTACTCTAGCAAGATCTTCTGATTCTTTTAAATAACCTTTGTTTCTTAGTTTATCTAAAAGCATGTTTATCTGTTCTATTTTTCCAGATGCTTCCTTGCTTCTTCCAAATACGTTTTCAATTTCATTAATTTTTTCCCTCAGTTCTTCGATCTTTTTTTCCAGTTCAGAAACCTTCATTTCTAAAATATCCATTCTTTTGATGATTTCCTCTATCTCATCATTATGTGTTTCTTCTTCCTTTTCGCCCTTCAAAAAATCTTTGAGCGTCTTTTTTGCTTTCATTTTTTCTCATTCCAAGTTTAGCTATAGGTAATTTGAAAAGTTTCTATTTGAAGATCAGAATTGGGGAAAGTTAGATTTTCTCATTATATTATTTGATTTGCATTTATAAAAATAAAAAAATAATGTTAAGGCGACGAGATCCGATAAAGATCCCATAGAGCATAGTTCATCAGGACTTTTTTCTTCGCAACAACTTCTTGCACAACTTTCCGAGCGTTCTAATCCGTACTTCCTATAGACTATATAATCGTTATATTTACAACAAAAACTGCGAAAAAGCTTATCAATTTCTTCCGATGTAGGGATAGAACAGTGCTCTTCTTTTATAAGCTTTTCAGCTTCTCTTATGGAGTTTGTAAAGCATGTTGATGCTTCTTGGCTAACAGGATCAAATATGTTCAGTCTAAGAAAGTCTATGAGTTTTTTATCATCCCACTTTTCATAATTGGTGAAAACATCTGTGAGTGATGGATAAAGAGAGGATGAGAATCTATGCAGAAAACTCGAGTTAGTAAGCATCAAAGATTTGAAGTAAATACTCGGCTTGATTGAAATAAGATATGAAAAAGCACCTTCCCCAATTTCATTTAAGTCTCTTTTGTTTTTTAAGATTATTGACGCAGCATTAAAAAAGATTAAAAACACCGTTCCAAAACTTGTATTGGTTCCCGTCTTTTCTATTATGCTTTTCATTGATTTTAGAAAACCCTCTCCTAAATCAGAATTAAATCTCAATATATTGTCTATTAAAATATCACCTGATAGAAATCCTATATATATGTAATCCTGTAGCGTCTTATCAAGATGATCTTTCATCCTAGATACATTTCCTCCTATTCCCCATCCAGTTGGCTCAAGCATCATAGATAAAGAGATAGAAAATTTCACATCATCGATCATTTTTCTTTCAATTTTTTTCATACCCCTCTATCATCTCCTCTATAAATTTGATATATGAAAGAAGTCTCTCATTCTCAGTTGTCCTCCTTATATTAGAGAGTAATCTTTTGATGTAATTTATTTCCTCACTATCGGAAATTCCTAAATACAGCCTGCTATGACTTATTATAGTCTCAATCAGTAAATTTACAGGTCTATATGGAGGAAGCAGATTTTCAATTTTTATCCATACATTTTCTTCTATTGAAAGCTTTAAGTAAATCAACCCATCTTTCAAAGTTATTTCCTCGATAGTCGTAGGGATAAGAAAATAGCTACGATTTGTATGAGGGGGGACCTTTTTTCCCTTAACGATTTTTAACTTTTTTAAATAGAAAAGCTGAAAGATCTCATCAAATGAATTAGAATAATTCAAAGTAATTATATCGCCAGCTTTAACTTTTTTCTTTTCAATTAAAGAATAAATATAACTACCAGGGAAAAGCCTGGCAGTACCCTTGAGATGCTCAGTATCTAAATATACTCCTAGAAAAAAAGGGTGATTTGTTAGCTTGTTTAATACTGCTATAGACTCTGTATATGTTTTATCTATATTATCTAAATTTTTTATCAGCCTATCAATTGCAATTTTTTTCCAAGCCAAAGCTGGATCACCCTATTGCTTTTCAATCGGAAGCAAAAAATGCTCATTATCCCACAAATACAGTTGCAAGAAAGTTTTTCCTTCGTCATTGACTCTTTCCAGTTCTCCCCTTACAAATGCAAAATCTCCAGGTTTTAAAATCTCGCAAAATCTTCCTCTATCAGATGTAATTGTTATTTCTTTTCTGCTTTTATTATCAAATGCCCTATATGAACATGGATATAAATAGGATAAGGAGGAATCAGTAATTGTAACATTTGTTGTTATAGTGCCTAATTTTTCGATGCTTCTAGTGCACTTTTGTGGGCATTCAGGTGTATAAGGAACTAATCTTATATATACATCCACCCCTTCAAATTTACCTTGCAAAATTTTTTCCATCTCTCTTTTGACAATTAATTCATTATAGTATTTTTCTCTTCTATTTTCTAGTAGGTTCAATACTTCATTTCTACCATATTTTTCTAGAGTTTTACTTTCCATAAGAAATTTGTAAACTTCCTCGCACGTCTTTCTGCCATAAACGATTACATCAATATCACTGGTTCTCTTCCCTACAAGAATCCCGCCCGTTATACCTATATCAACGCTATTTGTGTGTTCTCTCAGCTCTGAAAGTAATTTCATAGCTTTTTTGTGCAGCGGATTTGAAACCTCCAAGGCTACTGATCTAGGATCTAAAACTCTGCCAACTTCACTTTTCTTAAGGAATGGAACCTTTCTTCCAAAACACTTGCATTCTTGCAACTTCTCAGGATAATAAGTGCTTACGAATTCTATTGCTTCTTTAACTTCCTTGATTGTTCTGTTCATGTCAAAAACATAACGTGGAATTGCAAATAAATAATCCCCAAAATCATAGTAAGATCTGATTATCCAATAAGTATTTTTATATTCAACAATAAAACCTTCAATCATTTTATACATCAAATTTATTTTTTGTTAGTGATTATTTTTATTCATAACTAAAATTAAACTTAAATAAAAGCTGATAAAAAATGAGAGCCCTCGTAACATTCAGTTACCAAGATCCTGCAGGAGTTGGAATGGCTGAAGAATTGAAAAAAATAAGCGGCAGTGAAATTGAAATAAAAGGATTTGATGTAAATGACGTTGAGTTTTCCTTTTTAGAAGATTTTAAAGAATATAATGCTTTCATCGTTCTTTCTATGCACATGAGTGAGGCAGGGATCCCCTGTTTAACTGTTCATCATACGGGAAATCTCACCTCTAAAGCACTGCTTGGTGGAAGGCCTCGAGAAATAAGCGTTTCTTTTCCAAGGCTGTCTGGATTTCTTATAAAGAAAATACATTCTCTCGTAAGCTATTACGGGCTAGCTGAAAAGATGAAAGTATCTTATGAAGCTACTCACCATGGACCAACAAATATAACTCGTCCATTGGTTTATGTTGAAATAGGAAGCTCAGAAAAAGAGTGGAAGGATAAAGAACTGCAGAAATTAATGGCTGAGGCAGTATATGATGCTTATATGCTTTTAAAAGAAGACAGGTTGCCTGATTGCGAAAAAGCTATAGGATTTGGAGGAGGTCATTACAGCGAACGGCATACAAAAATTAGTATAGAAAATAATGTATGCTTTGGGCATCTTGTTCCTAAGTATGCCATTAAAGAAGGAATTGATTCTTTTGTACTAGATCAGATTTATGATAAGAATTATGAAGGAATAAATTCTGTATATGCAGAAAAGAAAATAGGTACAAGAGAATTTAGAGAAGAAATTGAAAAAAAGGCAAAAGAAAGAAATGTAAAATTTGTGTACTTTTAATAACACCAATTAACTTAATATGTTTATAAACTAGCTTATATATACAAAAGGGTAAGAGATTTCTAACGGGTTATCTGATATGAGAATTAGCAATATAATGTGGGGGCTGAGTATTTTATTTTTAGCAATGTTCTTTATTATGTCTTCTAATTCTCCGTTATATAGCGAATTTGTAAACATATTTGGAAATTCTATAAAGATTTATCAATCACTGTTTGGTTTCTTTAGCTTAATACTGTTGCTAGTTGCTTATTATCAAAATGAACTTGAATCTCATCCCAAAAAAATAGCCCAGCTAAGATTTTTCAACCTCGTTGCTTACATCGCATGGTTGCTTTCTTCTTTAGCTCTATATTCGTTATTTTTGTATAGGTTTGGCTTTCCTATAGGTTTAGTAGTTTCTATACTAATACTTTTTCCTCTTTTTATATCAATACTTCAATACACAAAAAAGATGATAAAAACAATTGAACTGCATTACGAGAAAAATCAGAAAAAGAAAAAAAGATAAATTTTTTAAAGATATTTATTTTTGAGATAGCTTATATAGTATTCAGGATTTACATCTTCATTTAGATTGCGTCTTATCAGCTCTTTAGGAGCATATGTTGCGCCAAATCTATGGATTTTTCTTTTAAGCCATTCTTTAATTTCTGCAAAATTTCTGCTGTCAATTATATCTCCAAGCTTTTTGCCTAGATCTTTCTCAATCGCGTATCCGACCTGAGCAGATATTATAGTACCTAAACTGTACGTCGGGAAATATCCTATGCTTCCCTGACTCCAATGTATATCCTGAAGTACACCGCTTTTGTAATCCTTAGGTCTAATTCCAAGGTACTCTTCCATAGTATTATTCCATATGTCTGGAACATCAGAAACTTTTATCTCATTTCCTATTAGCATTTTTTCTATCCTAAATCTTAAAGCTACGTGGAAGTTGTAAGTAAGTTCGTCAGCATCTACTCTAATTAAGCTAGGTTTAACAGTATTTATGTAATAATAAATATCTTCATCGCTAAAGTTTTTCAGTTCTGGGAAGTATTCTCTAATCAGACTTCCAACAATTTTTGTGAATGCAAAATTTCTTCCTACAACATTTTCCCAAAATCTAGATTGACTTTCATGAATTCCCATGCTTACTCCTCTGGCAAGTGGAGTTCCGGAAAGAGATTCATCGATCTGTAATTCATAAGTTGCATGTCCGAATTCATGTACTGCAGAATATATGGTCCTCTTAATATCGTAGCCTTCATAACGAGTAGTTATTCTGGCATCTCTTATTCCAAAGTTTATAGTAAATGGATGTTCAGAAACATCAATTCTAGCTCTAGTTCTTGGAAATCCTAGTATATCGAGTAACCTGTTATTGATTTCTACAGCTTTTGTAATATCATATTTGTAGCTTTCTAGATAATGACATTTTGGATATCTGCTATCGCTCATTACTTTTTCTAGAATAGATTTCAGTTCAGGAATAATGGAATCATACATTCTTTCTACATCTTTTGTAGTCCAGCCTTCTTCATAGTAGTCTATTAAGGCATCGTATGGATGCTCAACATATCCCAGATAATCTGCCATCCTTTTCTCAAGCTCAACAATCTTCTCTAGATATGGTTTAAATATACTAAAATCATTCTTTTCTCTAGAAGTAACCCATGCTTCATGTGCTCTTATAGTTACCTCTCTTAATTCCGCAATTAGAGACTCTGGTATCTTTTTGGCTTTTGTAATTTCTCTGTCGAGAACTCTTACTACGCCTTTTTCATAATCGTTTAGCGTTTCGATGCTTTTTGCCTTTTCTACTAATGATACAAGCTCTGGATCTAGAAGAAGCCTATGCTCTAAGACGGAGAGATGTCTATTCGCAATACTTCTTTCTATAATGCCCTCTTTTGGCATATAAGTTTCCATGTCCCATTCCAAAAGACCCATTGCATAGTCAATGCTCCAAATAAATTTATATCTATTAATAATTTCTTTTATTACGCTGTTTTCAAAAACTTCTCCCATTTCTTAACACCTAAATTTGTGAAAATTCTTTATAGATGACTATAATAGTTTAAATAAATTTTTATAAATATTTTGCCAATTACTAAATTCAAGCACAATATTAGTTTAAAACTATAGCTAGAGATAAAAAATTTTTAGGGTAACTTTTTAAATTAAATAGAAATATATTATTAAAAACTTGTTAAGAACATTAGAAATTTTAGCGGTGTTCATATTGTGCGGAATAATTGGAGTAGCGATTGATGTTAATAATAACTGCTCAGAGTTTAAGGCCGCTGAAATAATTACAAAAGGACTTAAGTCCCTCGAATATAGAGGTTACGATAGCGTTGGAATTGCACTAATAGATAAAAATACTAGAAAAATTATAGTAAAAAAAGGTAAAGGAAAGCTAGATGATGTTTCTAAAGAATACTCATTTTTGCTTACTCCTGGATGCATAGGTATAGGTCATACAAGATGGGCTACACATGGAGCTCCTACAAATATAAATGCCCATCCCCACACTGATTGCAAGGGTGACATAGCGTTAGTCCACAACGGAATAATAAAGAATTTTCTAAGCCTAAAAAAGATGCTATTAAACTCAGGTCATACTTTCAAAAGCGATACAGATACTGAAGTTGTAGCACATCTTATAGAAGAATTAGCAAGTACATCTAGCAATTTTTACGAAGGATTCAAAAAATCAATTTCTATGCTTGAGGGTAGCTTTGCATTGGCGGTCGTCACTACTTATGAACCAGAAAAAATATTCTTTGCTAAAAAAGAGAGTCCGCTTATAATAGGCCTTTCAAAATCTTCTAATTTTTTAGCAAGCGATATACCTGCAATGCTGGAATACACAAATGAATTCGTGCCATTAAATGATGGTGATATTGGTTGGTTATCCCCCAGAGAAGTATTTATTGAAAACTTGAAGGCTGGCATCGTCGAAATAAGGAAAAGAAAAATCCTTGTTGATTGGAAGCCCGAAATGGCGAAAAAAGGAGGCTATCCTCATTATATGATAAAGGAAATATATGAGCAACCCTTGGCGCTAAAAAGCACATTTGAAGGACTTATTAGCGATGAAACGATAATTGAAGCAGCAGATCTTATTTCCAAAAAAGATAAGATATTTATAGCTGCGGCAGGGACGAGTTATCATGCTGGTCTTGTTACTAAATATTTTATTGAAAAAATAACAGGAAGAGCAGTCTATACGTTTATATCCTCCGAATATAAAAATATTGAATACTTAGTAGATAACGACACTGCAATTATAGTCATAAGTCAAAGTGGTGAAACTATAGATACAATTAAGGCAATGAGATCTTCAAAAAATAGAGGCGGAGTGATTTTTGCGATCACAAACGTCATAGGAAGCACGATAGGAAGAGAAGCTGATTACGTAGTACCTATGCGAGCTGGGCCAGAGATCGGAGTGGCAGCTACCAAGACTTTTCTTACACAGGTTTTAGTTGGAAGTATGCTAGCAGTAAACCTTGGAAAATCGATTGGAAAGATAAATGAAACAGAATATAATCAAATGATAAATACACTTAGCTATTCACCCAATATTGTAGGGAGCTCAATTAGTATGACTGAAGGTATAATGAAAAAGTTGCCAGAGAGGTTTTCAAGTAAAAATAGCATTTACTTTTTAGGTAGGGGTTTAGGCGTTCCTTTAGCTTATGAAGCTGCTCTTAAAATGAAAGAAATAACCTACATACATGCTGAAGCTTATCCTGCCGGCGAGTCTAAACATGGTCCAATAGCATTAATCGAGAAGGACTTTCCTGTTTTCTTTGTAGTTACTAAAGATACATATGAAGAAATAGCTAGCAACATTGCAGAAATGAATGCTAGAGATGCTTACACTATTGCTTTAGCATCAGAGGAAAAGCTTGAAAATTTGCAACCAAGATTGACAATTACTGTTCCAAAAGTTGATTTGCTTCTAGAACCGTATTCTCTTATTCCTCCGATCCAGCTTCTTTCTTACTATACTGCAGTTGTGAGGGGTTTAGACCCTGACAAACCTAGGAATTTAGCAAAAACTGTAACAGTGGAGTGATGAAATATGGTCTCTTTAATATATTTGTCACATAATGAGATAGAGTCTGTTTATCCAATAACTGAAAGCGGAGAACCTCTTCCTAATTTAAAATTATTGGGAAAACCGATTGGAGTTAGAGTGATAGAGTCATTTGAAAATGAAGGAATAAATGACATGTCTGTCTATTATTCAAATATATCTAGTGAAGTATATGAACTCATAGGAAAGAGGGTGAAATTGGAAGAAACAGGCAAACTGGATTTCTTGAATTCATTAAAAAATGCAGTCGAGAATTCAAATTCTCAGGAGATAATACTAGTTTTAGGTAGCTTTTTATTAAATGAAGGCTTTATAAGAGAGTTACTTTATAAATGGAACGAAAAAGGAAGCTCTATGCTGATTGCACTTGTACCTGGAAGTCAGAAGTTAGAAGATCTTGTATGGAAGATCGGCGTAGATGTTGAGTTTGTCGAGGGTAATGTGAAGAAGGCATATCTTATCAAAAATAACGCATCCTCCTTCTACATATTCTCAGGAATAATTGTTTCAGAAAAAGAGTTCTTACTTAGAAAAATAGATTTAAGCATTAAAGATTATAATCAGGCATTATTAAAGCTTATAAATGAAACTAATCCGCCCTTCTATATTTACACAGGGGAATACGTCTCATTCGCAAGCCCCTGGTCTATTCTCAATGCCATGAAAATGCTCCTTCAAAAAATTTCTGGTCAGTTTATCAGTAAAGAAGCAAAAGTTAGCCCAACTGCTGTATTAGAAGGTCCTGTATTAATTGAAGATGGTGCCGTAATAGATCATTATACAGTTATCAAAGGACCTGTATACATAGGTAAGAGGTCATTTATCGGTGCGCATAGCTTAGTTAGAAACTATGTTTCATTGGAAGAAAGCTCTGTACTGGGTTCAGGAGTAGAGGTTAAAAGAAGCTATATAGGCCCTAGAGTAACTATAGGATCAAACTGTCTAGTTACTGACAGTATATTAGGGGAAAATGCGACATTCAAGCCATTTGTAGTTACTTTGAATTATGACCCACATGAAGCAAAAAGGCTTGGGGAATTCTATATTAAAAGAGGTGTAATTTTAGGAAAAGGGTCTTTAATCAATGGTGGCAGTGTACTTAAACCAGGAACTATCATAGAGTCAAGAAAAATATACCCTTAAAAATTTTTAAGTATAATGTTCTTTTCCCGGAAAAATGCCATTTCTAACTTCACTTGCATATTTACTTATTGCTTCTTCTGCGATTTTTGATAAATCTGCGTACTTTTTTGCAAAAGAAGGCGGTTTTTCGGTTAGACCTAATAAGTCGTGAAGAACTAAAACTTGTCCATCGCAATATGGACCAGAACCTATACAAATTGTCGGTATTGAGAGCTTTTCTGTAATTTTTCTTGCAACTTCAGATAGTGTGTATTCTACTACTATTGAAAAAACACCGGCTTCCTGAAGTGCTTCGGCGTCTCTTAGTAGTTGTTCTTCTTCAAACGGCTTTTTCCCGATCATCCTATAACCTCCGAGCCTCAGAAATCTTTGCGGTGTCAAACCAATATGTCCCATGACAGGGATCCCCGCTCTTACAAGACTTTTTACCTGTTCAATTATTTCTTCTCCTCCTTCAAGCTTAACTGCCTCTGCTCCTCCTTTTATCATTAGGGATGCATTTTTAAGAGCTTGTTTTGAGCTCACTTCGTAGCTCATAAATGGCATGTCTCCCACAATAAGTGCTCTTGGCTTCGCTCTAGCTACCGCTTTTACGTGATCTATCATTGTTCTTAGAGAGACGTTAATGGTATTTTCCATCCCTAAAACTACCATAGCTAATGAATCTCCGACTAAAATAGAGTCCACACCCGCTTTGTCAGCAATTCTAGCAAATGGTGTGTCATACGCTGTTATCATAACGATTTTTTCCTTAAGCTCTTTCTTCTTTATGAACTTTCTCATGGTTATTTTTTCGTCCAAAAAGAGCACCCCGCTCTAAAATTGGAACTAATTTGCTAAATTATCTCAGTTTTAAAATAAATAAGAATATTTATTTATATGGAGAGATAATAAAATATTTTTACTTACCTTATTTATAACTTAAAAATTTTCTAAAACAATCAACAAATTCATTAATTTTTGCAATAAAACGGCAAGAGATATCTTTTTTAGAGAGATATATAGAAATAAGTTTAAGTAATAAAGAGCTCTTTTTCTAGAGCTTTTACCATTAGATAGAGAGTTTTGTTTGTTTCCACGTTCAACGAAAGTTTTTCTCCTTGGAGAGCTATATAGCCGTTTATATAATCTATTTCTGTTCTTTTTTTGTTTTTTATGTCTTGTAGCATACTGCTAT
Organism: Fervidicoccus sp.; assembly: GCF_049967375.1. NCBI lineage: Archaea > Thermoproteati > Thermoproteota > Thermoprotei > Fervidicoccales > Fervidicoccaceae > Fervidicoccus > Fervidicoccus sp. The sequence continues at coordinate 47,742 of NZ_JBMFSV010000003.1, forward strand.
AATTTTCTCCTGTTTTTGTTGCAATTTCAAATAGCATTTTTTCAGGATCTGAAGGAAGCTTAATGCCTAAAGCACTTGCAACCTTTTCACCTTCTTTTATTGTTTTTAAAGCCAGACTCTGAGCAAAATCATTTTCTATAACAGCTTTGTTTTTACTACCAAGCAGTGCAGTTATTGGATTTATCGCAGAATTAATTATTGCTTTTAGCCACAAATAAGGCATAATGTCATCAACAACTTCTATGTTTCCACCACCTTTTTTTATAGCATATGAAAACTCAGATAGAACATTTTCATCATATTTTTTACCTAGCTGGCCTACAATTATTTCACCCAGACCTTTAATCTCGGTACAGTATTTGCCACAAGACGAGACTCCATACGTTATTGAGGAACCAAACGAATTTTTCACACCAAAATTATTAACAAGAATTTCTATTATGCCCAACCCATTTTGGAACGAAAAAACATTTTCCGCTTTTCCTTTTATTTTACTTACAACTTCTTCTACATTGTAAGCTTTTGTTGCTATTAAAGCTTTTCTGCAAAAAAATTTGTTTTCTATTTCAAACGAAACAAACCTTTGCTCCCAGCTTTTTTCACCATTTAATAATCTAACATAAGTTATTTCTGAATTATTTTTCTTAATAATTGCTACATCCTCATTTCTCAGAAAATATGACAGAAGAATACCTATATTTCCTGCACCAATTATGCAATATTCGTGTTCATGCAATTCAGGCTACCTAATTTTAAATTTTACTTATCGATCACGATATTAATTGATTTAGGCGGTACAATATTAATGTAAAGTAAATTACCACGAATCAAATATCCTTCTTTCGGAACGTATCCAAAGCTATTTAACTTTTGCAGCTGTATTCCATTTGCAGTAACATCAGTAACTTTTCCTGAAACTTGGAAAACTAAAGTAACGGGCAAGATATCTTGGCTAGAAAAGTTCAATTTTCTATCAAAGTACACGTAGAAAGAGGTAGAGTTTATGGCCTTTATAGAAACTGAGCTCTGCTCTTCGCTATATCTATAAAGTTCGTATGGAGTCGTTATCCAATTATTACCTTTTTCAACTATATTTAGCATTTCATTAAAAGCTTTTATCATTTGTTCGGGGTCTTTCCAGTCAAACGAAGTAGGATGTGTATAAATAATAATGCAACCGTTCTTTGTATATTTTGCGAGACTCAGCTCTAGCCTAAGTATATCAATCCAAGGCAATCTGTCACTCATTTTTAGGCTTATATGAACATCGTACCAATTTTTAGGCAAAGTAATTTCATATGGTTTATCACTCATCACGATTTTTATGCCATTCTCTCTCAATATAGACAGTTCATTTTTAGTTACTTTGCCGTAAGGAGGAATGTATGTATGTACAGTATATCCGCTTATATTACCCTCTATATCTTTCAAACTACCTAATATGTCAGTTATATTTCTAGGTGGCGGTTGATGATACCTGGTATGCGATGCTGCTTCCCATCCATACTCTTCAACTACCTCTCTGTACAAATTCCATATATATGTATTGTTTTCTCCCGAATTATCCGAAGTTACTATACCAAAAACCAGTCTTGCTTCGGGATGATTATTTATTAAATAATTTATAAGATCTAGTTCGTACTCCTGGTAAGCTTTTGTTGATTTTCCAGGAATGACGGGAAATCCATGAGAAATATAATAAGGATCTGCAACAAAGTCATCTAATCTTATAATCACCGCAGTGTCATAGTTGCCGTAAAGTTTTGGCACTCCTTTAAATGTTATGTATGAGCTCTGAGATTCAGCTTCAGCTTTCTCAAATGAAAAATATACGATAGTCAAAATAGCAACAATCAACACAGCTATAATAATAGCTTTTCGAAGCATTCTTACCACTTGCTTAATTTCTTTTTTGCTAATATCTGAAATACTGTTATAGGAAAGGCTATAAGAGCTATAAATGATTGAACCCATAATATAAGAGGCACAAGTATCAGACCGCTTTTTGATCTGTCAAGAGCGTTTCTAATAATTTTTTCGTCCTTATAAATGATCCTTAGAAAGTAATAAGCGGCAACTACTTCTAAAACCCCAGTAACATAACTTAGTATTAAATAGATTATCGGATATTTTAGAAAAGCTAGCAATATAATAGAAATTGGTGTAAACTGAAATATTTCATACATTTTTTCTAATATGCTTGAACTATATATTCCTAAGCTAGCTAATATAATTGAGTTAATAGTATTAGCTATCATTAAAATAAAGGGAAGGCTTCCAAAGCTAGTATAAATAGAGGTCAAAAGTAAGTTGTATTTTTTCTTTTTAATAAGCTTTGGAAGCCTTGTAAGGAAAAGTTTTTGTATACCCACAGTAATTCTGAGAACTTTTGAAAAGAATCTTTTCGGTGATGATGGATCGACTGTAAAAGAATAAGCTGTAGGGATATAAGCTACGGAATATCCTAAAAGTTGGAGATGCCAGCTAGTAGAAGAATCCTCTACATATGTATCTGTAGGAATTCCGCCGATTTCTAAAAGGGGTTTTAATTTGTAAATAGAACAACTACCATTTAAGCTATTTACGCTATTAAATACAGTCTCGGAAAATCGCAGGGTTAAAAGATAGTACAACGATGCTAAATTTCTAAAGGCTTTAGCGAAGAACCAGGAAAACCTTCCTTCTTTTTCAGGCTTCCAAAGAAGTATTGTACCATTGACTCCTGCTAGTTTACTATCCCTATTCAGAAAAACTAGCATTTTTTCTATATACCTTCTTTCAATTATAGTGTCAGAATCGAGAATTAATACATAGTCCACTTTATCATTGAGGGAAGGCAATACTTCATTTATCATCGAAGGCTTTCCCATATGTTCTTTAAAGTCAACTACGTTAATTTCAACTTGAATTCCATCGCTTCTTTTTACATCATATGATATTAAAATATATTTGTCTTTGTAGATTACACGTTTGAGCTTTCCATTTTTTTGAGATATAAAATTCATAACTTTTTTAATCGTATTATCTGTGGAATTGTCATTTAGAATATAAATGCTCTTTGGAGGTACAGATTGATTAAAAGCTGAGAGTATTGATGATGTTATGTAATTTTCCGAATTTCTTGCGGGTATCAAAACAGAAATTTTTCCCTCAATTGTTTTTATTTCTTCCGCTAATTCTTGTACGCTATAAAATGAAAAATTCTTCCTCCATGACTTGAAAGTCATAGCGAGCCTGTAAGCAGGAACAATCCATATAGTATAAAAAGTGTACTTAATCAGTAAGATAATCATATTTATTTGTATCAAATCCTGAATATCGACGTAATTTGTGATTAATGATGGGTCTAAATACATAAATTTTTACCGTGCCATTTTGTAAAAATATTTATGATCTTTTTATTCTACAAAAAAATAAATTTTTCATTAAATATATAACCAATAGACCTAAATCCTTAACCTAAAGAATTTAACATTAATATATATATAGGAAAAATAATGAATTATGTCCCTGTACAAACATTTTCAACTGGTTCCGTCGCAAGTCTTTCTTTTACAGAAATTATTTTTTGAAGTTTTTCTACGAAATAATCAACCTCTTCCTTTGTATTATAAATGTAATAGCTAGCTCTCACAGATCCTTGATAGTTTAACCTGTAATGAAGAGGATGAGCGCAATGTCCTCCACTTCTTACGGCAATTCCATACATGTCTAGAGCTTTTGCAACAATATGATGGTGCAATCCTTTTATATTGAAGGCAACTAATCCAGTTCTTTTCTCCGGGTCTAATGGACCTAGTATTTCAATATCATCGATTTCTTTCATCAACTTGATAGTATGCTTTACTAATTCGATATCATGTGCTCTCACTCCATCCATTCCGATTTTCTTTAAATATCTTACTGCCTCAGCGAGGCCTATGACACCCGCAATATGTGGCGTTCCCGCATCGAACCTCCACGGAAGATCGTGCCATACTACATTATCAAGTGTTACGTCTTTTATAGTATCCCCTCCAACTCTAAATGGCTTCATCTCTTCAAGTATTTCCTTTTTTCCCCAAAGTATACCTATCCCAGTAGGGCCAAGCATTTTATGACCGCTAAAAGCGAGAAAATCAACATCCATTTTTTTCACATCCGTTTCCACATGAGGTACGTATTGAGCTCCATCCGCAATAACAATTGCTTCAACCGAATGTGCTAAATTAACTATCTTTTTATAGTCATTAATTGTTCCAACAACATTGCTTGCTAAAGTAAAAGCTACAATTTTTGTTCTTTCGGTAATTTTGCTCTCCAGATCCTTGTAATTAAGCTCTCCATCTTCAGTTATATCTACATATTTAATTTTAGCGCCAGTAAGCTCAGCTAATTCACGCCATGGCAACATATTACTGTGGTGCTCCATTACCGTCGTAACGATTTCGTCGCCTTTTTTCAGATTTCTAAGTCCCCACCCATATGCTACAATATTTATAGCATCAGTAGTGTTAATGGTTAAAATAGTCTCTTCCATGTTGCCATTTATGAATTTAGCTATTTCTTCATAAGACTCTTCGAATAACTGACTAGCTTCTTGTGAAAGGGTATGAAAACCTCTATGCACATTTGCATTATAATATAAGTAAAATTTAGCTATAGCTTCTACAACCTGTTTAGGTCTTTGTGTAGTTGCCGCATTATCAAAGTAAACTAGTTCCCTACCATGTATTTTTCTTTTTAATATAGGAAAATCTTCTCTGATAGAATTAACGTCATAAATCATTTCTAATCCCAGTGTTCATATAGTATTTTTATCGTTATAATTTTTTAGTTGACCTTCTCTTCTCGTAGTACTTTCTGTATAATTCACCCAAATACTCATCTAAATCTTTGACAACATATGTTTTACCCACAATACTTATCATGCCAAAATTAATAAGCCTTTTAATTATGTGCTTTGAAGTTTTAATATTATAGCCCAAGTTATCATGAACGTATGATATCATTTCATGAAAAGAGACCTCTTTTTTTCCAAAATTTTTATAAAGCGCATAAAAAGTCAAAAATTCTCTTTTCTTAGGCCATCTCAACTTTAACCATCCTTTTCAACGCAAGATTTTATGAAAGCATCTAAAAAGCTATCTGCATTTACACTCTTTAATTTTTCTGCATTTATAACTACTCCTTCTCCCCATGCATCTTTGAGCAATTCGTATCCTCCTAATCCGCAATAATCGCTTCTAGCAATTATCGAGCCTTGTGAAATAACCATCAGTTTTTCACTTTCTACAATTTTGTCGTTTTTATATAAATTAAATAAGCCATATATTGGTTCACACGTTATTAGAACCTCATCATAGCTGATATTTTTCTTTTTTAGACATTCAATTATATCTTTATATTCATTTACAGAAGGATCATAGGCGAAATATCCCTTAGGAAACCTCAATTTAGGCATCCTCGTTTTGAAATAATGCTTGTAGATAGTTTAAATTTTAAAATAGGTATGTTTCATATTTTACTCTTCATTTTCTTCAAAGAGCTCTATTATTATTCTAGCTTTAACTTCTTGTTTGCTAAATGGTGGAGGATTCTCCCCTAAATCGATCCCAATCGAAACCTGATTGCCTAAAGAATCAGTAAACCTAACCTCTGCTATATATTTCTTCTTAGGTCCTTCTTCGAAAGCTTTAAGTATACCCTCATACATTCTTGAAATTGCCATTTGCAAAGCTATAGGGCTTGAAAAATCCTCTGGCTTGAGTTGTATATTTGCTAATCCGCCAAGCATCTCCCCAACCTTTGCTTTTCCCTCGTATTCTACAGTTTTTTTAAATTCTTCCATGAATTGACACCTTATTCATTATTTAATATAACATCTTATTTCGCTAATATTAGTTTTGTTCGTATCTACGAGACTAACATTTTTGAAGCATATTTAACAAAAAATTGTTTTATAAGTTATGAGATACGAATCCAGCATATAAACTTTGAAAAAACAATTGTTGATTATCCTTATTAATAAAATAAAAATTCTAATTTGTTTTTAATCTCGATGCTTCTTGGTAAGTAATGGCGATGAGCCGATAACTTATCCGGGATTATGTTAAAAAGCTTAAAGCGTCCTAAATATTAAAAGAAAAACATCTAATTTCAAGGTTTATTATTAGTTACAAAATAATAGCAATCTATAGCTTAGTGCCAAAAACTATCATATATAAGTGTGATTAACATGGACATAATGGATAAAGATCTTGCCGGCAGGATTGGAAGGATAAAAATTAAAGGAAAAACTATTGAAACTCCATATTTGTTTCCAGTTATAGATCCTACTAGGCAGGAGGTGCCAATATCTTCTATAAAATCTATGGGCTTTAACGGAGTTATTACCAATGCGTATTTAGCATATAAAAGAGGATGGAACAGAGATATTCATGAACTTATTGGAGATGGAGAGCTCGTTGTGATGACAGACTCAGGGGCATATCAACTAATGCAATATAACAATATTGAAGTAAGCAACGAAGAAATCATCAAAATACAGAAAGGACTTAATTCTGACATAGCAGTTATATTGGACGTTCCTACGGGGGATTCTTTAGATCAAAATTATGCGAAATGGACTGCAGAAGAAACTCTAAGAAGGGCTTCTGAGGCACAAAAAATTATAGACAGAGATAACAGAATGTGGGTTTTACCGATTCAAGGAGGGATTCATTTAAGTATTCTCGAAGAAAGCTCTAAGAAATCGTCCCAGCTTGAATATGATATTTATGCGATAGGCAGTCCTACTAAGTTTATGGAAAGATATCGTTATGATGTTGTACTAGATATGATAAGAATTGTGAGGGAAAACATAAGGGCTGATGTTCCTCTGCATTTATTTGGCGCAGGTCATCCTATGATAATACCCTTTGCAGTAGCAATGGGAGTTGATCTCTTTGATTCAGCATCATATATTTTATTTGCAAGAGACGGAAGATATATGATTGAAGGTGGAACTTTAAGACTTGAAGATATAGAATATTTTCCCTGTAGCTGTCCAATTTGTTCAAGATATACTCCTAAAGAACTAAAAAACATGAACAAAGATGAGAGAACAAGACTTCTGGCGGAGCACAATCTATATATGATCAAAAAAATTTTAAATGAAGTAAAGCAAGCAATAAATGAAGGAAGGTTGTGGGAGCTTTTGCAATCTTATTCGAGAAAGCATCCGAGTTTATATTCTGCCTTCAATAATATTAAAAATAAGCATGTAGAATGGATGGAAAAGTATACTCCAAGAGTGAAAGGGGAGCAAAAAGCCATATATCTATTTGACAACGATTCTATGTTTAATCCAAAAATATTGAGAGCTAGAAAATATATAATGCAAAATTACATGCCACCCAGCGAGTTTAAAGAGGTCGTTTTCTTATATGCTACATACAAGAACCAGAGAAAATTTGAGGAAGGCAAGCACTATATATATTATGCGCCTGGAATTGGTTTAATTCCACAGGAGCTTAGTGGAACATATCCTTGGGGGCAAAATATTATTCCATCAAAGATCTCTTATGAAACAATGCAGTCGATTGCTAACGACGTGGTTAAATATATAGAAAAATTCTCAGATAAGTATTTGAAAGTTTCAATAGGTATATGCGATGAAATGAGTATTATGCAAGAGAAAATTTCATCATTACTAGATGAAGAAACAAAGGAAAAGGTATACTTCTTCAAAGATTCTTGTGAAAATGAACAATAGAATAAGTTAAAAACTATTGTTTAAATGATCTTTTTTATTAGTATAGAGATATTAGCATAATTTTCTTTTCATTAAAACAATAAACTTAAAGAATTTACTTAATAAAGCAATTTTGGCATTATCTTATTTGCAAAATTTTTAGTATTAAAACTTATTAGAGCGTTTTTTTTGGTATTATTATATATTTTATCTTATCATTTTCAGGCTTTACGTCTATTAAAACATTATATTTGTTAGCATAATCGAGTAGGAGATTAAAAGGAACAGTCCCTGAAGGAACTGTAACTGCAAATATCTCACCGTTTTCATTTGCACACTCCATTTTTTCTATTAGTAATGTAAACGGATGCTCTGTACATTTGCTAACATCTTCTATTACAATTTCCTTCTCTTTACAACTGCTTGAAGACATCTCACATCACATATTAAATGTTTGTTTATACTTTGTAAAAATATTATCAGATTTTCCTCTCTGGTTGTTTAACAGTTTTATTGTTCTCTGTGTCTTTTTGTGAATATATCATTTCATCTATTCGGAAAGTTTCGAGCTTCATAGGACTTGATATCGCTTATATATCAGTCTCTTGCCATATGGAATAATAGCGCGCTCTCGAGCTCCATTTCTACGAAGTCCATATTCAATATCATTGAGCTCATTCCTCCTTGTGTGACCCTTACCAACTTACCAACAATTAATCCCTTTAAATTTTTTTAGAATAAAATATCCTAGCAATACATTAAGTTTATTGACATCAATATTTATAAACCTTTATGAAACAAGAAAAGTCCGCATAGGCACTAAGCTGTTATGAATAAAAATTTTCTAATTATTCTATTATGATATGAAATCAAAGTTTTTTATCTGCTATCATCTTTTTTACTCCTCTTTGCGTCTTTCAAAGAATATTTGTCTAAGAACATCGATTGAAAAGCTTCCCCTCTTAAAAACAAAATATGGAAAGATCAGCTTTTTCATCGTCCATTTATATTTAGTCAATTTTTCCCATATGTTGAAGCTCATTAATATTATTGCAGTGTCGCTTTCTTTACTAAGTACTTCATTTAAAGTTTTTGAGATGTTATTAGTATTAGGCTCTTCTTCAATTATTATTTCTTCTATTTCTCTATCTGGAAAAATTTCCTTCACTTCATCTACTATATACTTTTCGTCTTCGCTCAGTATCGCAATTATTTTTTTGGATTTCATGTATGATATATATGGATACTCGGTATTTACTATTAAAATATCACAAGTAGATAACCTCATAACACTATTTAGCTTCATTGCATCTTCTGCGCTCATTATTAGCAAATCTATTCTTTCTTCATCTATACTTGCGATAATAGCCTCGGTTTTTGAGCGCGCTGCTTTTATCGAATATCTCGCATGTATTCCAGTTTCGTTTAGGTGATCTATGATATCCTTCAGCGATCTAACATCTTTCTTTACGGCTTCATTTCTATAATCTTTAACAGAAAGCTGATATGGAGTTTTAATTATTTTTAAGAGGTTTATTTCTCCATTTTTAGCTTTGGCTATGTCTGAAGCTAATTGAATCAAATTTGTTCTTATTTCCGGAGGTAGTAATACCATTATTCTAAAATCACTTCTAACCAAACTTCCTTGTGATTCTAAGGTTACAAATTCATGTTCGACTTCATATTTGAATAGGTAAGACCTATATATCAAATATCCAATAACTATTAATAAGAGAGCAAATAGTGTTGCAGATGGATATATAATTAAGGCAGCAAAAAAGAGGAAAACTTTTATAATCAATCCTGTAAGAGGAATTAAAGGATAATACGGAGTGAGAAATTTGTATTTCAACTTTTCTCCATAAAATTCTCTTAACTTTATGCCAGTGTAATTAACGATGATAAATAAAACATTAAAAAGAACTCCTGCGATAAATGCCGATAGAGTTAGATCCAAAATCAAACTCATTATTATCATTACTGCCATTGTAAAAAGAATTGAATTGCTAGGAGTTCTATACTTCTTGTGTATTTCCGAAAAAACTATTGGGAACTCTCCTGCTCTAGACATCGCTAAAAGAACTCTAGATGCAGAGTACATGGTAGAATTTATAGAAGAAAGGACTGTAGCTAGTCCGCCTGCCGCAACAATTATACCTCCATATCTAAATGCGAGAGATGCTGTACGAATTACTGTGTCAGGACCCCATATTGTTGATAAAGAATAAGCTTTAGTTCCCAAGATCCCTATAGTTGAAATCGTTACTGATATATATAGAATTGTTGCAACAATTAATGTTTCCATTATAGCTCTTGGAAGATTTTTCGTTGGGGCTTTTGTTTCTTCAGCTGTTTGAGCGAGAATTTCGTATCCCTCAAATGCTATAACTACTGATATCATTGCAATGAAAAACGACGATACTGATGTGAATTTTGCGGGAGAATTTAACAATCCATTTATAAGCTCTCCGCTTTTTATTCCACTGAAAATTCCAATTGTTGAGAAAAGAAGTATTGAGGCAACAAAGAAAATTCCGATGACAATAGAAAATCTTCCTGTTTTCGAAACTCCACTGTAATTCAAATATGCAAATGCAATAATTAATATTATAGCTATAAGTCTTTCAAAAATATATGGGGGGAGGAATGGAATATTAAAACCAATTTCAGCGAGAAACTGCAGAAACATAGATGAAAAAGAGAGTGCGTAAAATGTTCCAGCCATCATATGTGCCATCCAATTTACCCAACCAGATATAAATGGAAAAGGCCTCGGCATAGTTAATTTTGCCCATAGAAAGCCTCCACCAACTTCTGGTATAGCTGATGTAATTTCTGAATATATTAATGCTGTAAGAGTTGCAATGATAGCGCTCATGATAAGAACAATTATTGATCCTAAACTTCCAGAAAGGTAGATTATTGGACCTATTAAAACAACAATAGATCCTCCTACGATAGCTCCAAGTCCTATGAAAAATGTATGTAAATTTCCTAACGATCTCAATAACTTCAGCCTTCGTTCGCTTGACAAACTTCCATACACCCATTGTCATTAATTATTAAAGATCTACTGCTTCCCAGTCTACTATATAAATAATAACAGATACTAGTCTAGTATATTTTTTAGATGTTAATTATGAGATCAATACAATACTCATATCAAAAATAAATTAATATTATTTAGAAGATTATATATTATTTAATTATTAAAAATCTCGTTTTTGAAAAAATTCTGTAAGGTTATTTATTTAATTCGTTAATTTTTTTCTCCAATAAAGCCAGTTTTTCTTCTATTCTAACGATATGTTCTTCTAGGTGCTCTAAAGCGTGAGCTATAGCTTGCATATATTCTACTAATTCCTCGCCTTCTTCTTCGTGATGGTGCTCATGAGCCATTTCAGGATGTGTACTCATAACTTCGTCAACAACTTTTTGAATATCTTGTTCGTTTTTTGGCATTGTCATTCTAAGCTTTCCCATCTTTATTATCACCTCTAAGCAAAAGGGGCCGCCGCCGGGATTTGAACCCGGGACCTCCGGATCCACAGTCCGGCGCTCTTCCAGCTGAGCTACGGCGGCCACAACGTCATTTTCTTCATCGCAACATTTAGCTCTGCGGCGGCCCCCCTTTGCCATTTTCAATATTGTCTAACTGAATTAATAAAATTAGCTTTTCAAAGTCTTACCTCATTTCAACCCTTAGGGAGGGCATTAGTTGTGAATATAATTGCATATTTATGTTAATGAAGAAGTATTTGATTTATATGAGGCAGGAGATTTTTTATGGTAGCCGGGCGGGGATTCGAACCCCGGTCGCGGGGGATCTCTCCTGCCTCCTCTCCTCCCTAATAATTTGTTTTATTTTTAAGAATTAAAAATTTTTTCTATCATCAACGGCTAATGCTTATCAATACAGAAGAAGTAGTCTTCAGTAATGTTTAATCCTTGAAGTTCTTGGCGTGAAACCAGTCTTATAATAAAGCCACCACTGGAAAAAAGGTATACTTTACTATTATCCTTTTCTTCCTTTATAGAAAATAATGTAGTTTTCCCACAGAATGCAAAAGAAGAAGATGGTTTAATCTTCTCTCTCGAAAATTCTAAGAAAATCTTCTCTCCTTTTTTATAACTTATTCCAAATTTTTCTGAAACTTCAAATGTCAATTCAATTTTTTCATTTCTTGCAGTTATAATTGTTATTGTTGGAATAATTGACGGTTTTGTATCGACAATTTCTAGATATTCCCACTTCAATTTTACATTGCACCTCAATTTCTCATAGAAAAACTATCTAAAATATTATTAAATTGTTTTTAAATAAGTTTTGAACGAGTTTAAAAACTTTTTATAATGTTATATAAGGATATGCTTTGGTAATTTTATCATGAATATATGCAGAGAATTTGAAATGCAAAAAAGTTCTTTTTGGATAAAAATAAAGCTAAATTTGTAATCAAAGCATTAAAATGAATATGTATAATTTATTACCGTTATTTTTTAATTTATTATTCAATTATCATTTGAGGGTGAGTTTTTAATGAGTATGTCAATGGCAAGCAAAAGAGTATTTAGTGAGCTTAACGCATTGCTTGATAAGCAAGTCACAATTAAGCTGAAAGATGGAAGAACTATAAAAGGTACTTTATATGGATTTGACGATAAACTCAATATATTGTTAAAAAATGCAACGGAAAACGAGGGAAACTCTTCAGTACCGACAATGTTGATTTATTCTGATTATATAGCATATCTTTCTGCAATAGAAGCCCCAATCTTCAATCCAGATGAATTTGCGAGGCTAATTGTAAGTAAACTTAACATTAGGGAGGCAGATATAAAGACTTATCCAGAAGCAGGCGTTCTGGTTATCTTAAATAACATAAGAGTATCAGATAAAGGAGTAGAAGGTAGTGGTCCGTTAGCTCACAAAATATATGGTTTATACACCGAATATATTGAAAACAAGAAAAAAGAAATAGAAAAAAGATAACATAATAAGTTAATTTTTAAATATCTTTTTATTCAAATTTTCTTTTAAGAGTATTTTGATATTTATTTTGGTAGGAGTTATAGGTTTTTCGGTTATAATGTTATAGTTAAACTTGAAATTCTTCGATAAGATTATATGTTTTTACATCGAATTATAAATTGATTTTTTAGAAAACTTTAAATATACAATTTTGGATCTTTTATCCAGGTGTTAAAATGGCACAATCTGGTCAAAAGGAATCAAAAACAACATTATATGTCCTTATTCTTGTAGGAATCATAGCTATTGGAAGCATCATAATTTCTTACCAAAATACAAGAGGAATTTCCCAAATAAACAATGATATAGAAAAAATGACTCAGATTACTTTAAATCTCAGCAATCAAATAGACAGCATACAGCAGAGTCTTAATGAATATAAGTTAATGTCGCAACAAATATCCTCTCTAAATCAATCTCTTTCACAACAGATACAGTCACTTAACAACATGATAGCTCAGATGAATTATCCAATACAAGTTTATGACGCATTAAATAGGACTGTTGTAATTACACAACAACCTACTCGAATTGTATCATTAGCACCTAGCACTACTGAAATGCTTTTTGATATTGGGGCAGGAAATCTCGTAGTAGGAGTTGATGATAACTCAAACTATCCCCCTATCGTTAATGAGCTAGTAATCAATGGAACAATACAAAGAGTTGGAGGGTTTGATAGTATAAGCTTAGAGAAGGTAATATCGCTCAAACCAGATCTCGTTGTTGGAAGCACAGGCGTTCAATTCAAATATATATATCAGCTTTCGCAATACGGAGTTACCGCATTATCTTTAAACGACGAAAGCATAAGTGACATTCTAACGGACATTCTTTTGTTGGGAAAAATTACAGGACATTATCAGCAAGCTTTAAACCTTACCAATAATCTCAAAAATGAGATAATCTCCATATATTCAAAAGTCTCCGGGTCTCAAAATAAGCCAACTGTATTGTTTATAGTATGGGTAAACCCATATTATGCAGCAGGAGGAAGTAGCTTTTGGAATGATTTAATTTCATTGTCCGGCGGATTAAATTCATTGGAAAACGTATCACAGGCATGGCCAGCAATTTCATGGGAAGATGTAGTTAAGTTAAATCCACAAGTGATAATAGCAACTGAATATGCTGGTGGATTTTCTAATGCTACGCAATTAATAAATTGGCTAGAGTCTCAGCCCGGTGGAGCTAACATATCAGCGGTTGAAACCGGTAGAGTTTACATGTTGCATGGTAACTTAAGTGATATAGCAAGCAGGCCATCTCCAAGAATAGTAGAAATGCAAGAGGTCCTTGCTGCTATACTTCATCCAGAAGATTTTGGAAATATACAGCTTCCTAATGACTTAAATGATACGATATTAGCACAGATCAGCCAATACGTTCAGTCTTTTAGTTAAAGTATGATAAAGAAATTTGTTAAGTTGAGGAAAATGATAAAACTAAAATTTTTTTCGTTTATCTTCTTTTTCGCTATACTTGTTTCATCTTTGCTGAGTTTGTATTTAGGTTCTTCCGGATCAATCGCTTTTGATGAGTGGAAATGGGAAAATGTGATCTTTCAAATAAGAATGTATAGAACTTTAACGGTAATATTCACATCGGAGACTCTGGCGATTATAGGTTTAATTCTTCAGACTATTTTTTCTAATCCATTAGTGGACTCAAGCATTTTAGGTATATCTTCAGGTTCTTCTTTAGGAGCAGTTATTGGATTGTTATTAGTAAGCAGAATGGGCTATTCTGCAATCTTCATTTTTTCGTTCATTTTTTCATTGTTGGCTTTTATAGTAATTCTGTTTTTGAGCAAAATCACAGGCTATAAAACTATATCCATGGTGCTTTCCGGTGTAATAATCTCAACGCTATTCAATTCATTTTTGTATTTACTTTTCATGACAAATACTATACTTGCAAGAGTACATAGCGTTAGTTGGATGTTCGGAACGTTTGAATTTTCTAATTCGTCTTCCTTTTATGCCTCTTTTATTTCCTTTTTGATCGTCTTTGTTTTTTTATATGTAAAAGGACCAAGATTAAGACAGCTACTTTATGGCGATGATTTTGCTATAGCTAGAGGTGCAGATCCAAAAAATCTTAGAAGAGAAGTATTGATAGTAACAAGTATATCAATTTCGCTAATTTCTGTATATGAGGGTCCAATAGGATTTATAGGCCTAATAGTTCCACATATTGCGAGGATGATGTTGGGGGGAGATATTTCTGTAGCATCTTTAGGTTCTTTATTTATTTCTCCAGTAATTTTGTTGCTCTCTGATGTCGTAGCAAGAGTGCTTCTTGCTCCATCTGAGATACCTATCGGAATTATAACCAGCCTAATAGGCGCACCGTTTTTCCTTATGCTACTTGTAAAATCTTACAGAGGTGAATAAATGATTTGAGGCTTGCATTTTCTGGCACTTTAGGATATGGTAAAGCAATAACTAAAAGAGTTGAGTTAGAAATAAAAGAAGGAAAGCTATTTTGTGTTTTAGGACCAAATGGTGCCGGAAAAACAACTTTTTTAAAAACTCTTGCAGGGATAATACCTCCTTTTGAGGGAAAAGTTTCAGTTGAGGACTCGTCGAAGAAATTATATATATCGCCAGATCCTCCTTATTTACCATCATTAAGAATAATTGATGTGATTTTAAATTTCATAATTGGCGATAGAAAATTTTTTCTTTATTCTATTAGCGATGACAATGTAACAAAAAGAACGATTATGGCAGAGGAAATTCTGAATACATTTGGACTAAAATATGGAATGGACTACGAATATGAATATTTGAGCACAGGTGAAAAATCAAAGGTAATGTTGACAGGCGCATTAGTTTCTGAAGCAAATTTACTGTTCTTAGACGAACCAAATAGTCATTTAGATCTTCGTTCAAGAATTATTCTCTATCAGCTTTTAAAAAATGAGTCTAATAGGAGAATTATACTGATTTCATTGCACGATTTAAACGAATCCCTTAATTTTTGCGATTCTATACTTTTAATTGGTAAAGACGAAGGTATATTTGGTCCCTATTATTCAGGAAGATCAATTGAAATTGCTCTTTTTGAAAAAATCTATGGAGTTAGTTTTGATGTTTTCAAAAAAGACAATAAAATTTTTCTATTTCCGAAAGATAAAACAAACACATAATTAGAAAACTTCACTATCGAAACTGATTTTTTCCTCGTCCTAAAGGGTGAGGGTTTCCTCTAAAGCAGATCATTGGTTTGAGGTTTACCGTTTTCATCCTCACAACTTCGCAGTTAGTGGGTATATAAAGTACCTACTCTGCTCTATTCGTCCAACGATAGATCGTGGCTGGGTCTTCAGTTATTACTCTATCCCTTACTGGGGTTTTCCCGTTTCCCGTCCTATATCGCTATAGGTTTGCCTATGGCGGGTTGTGCCTCAAATCCATGATTCACCGTGGCCACTAGCCACTCTACGGGAGGGTCATGGGCACCCTTCGAGCCCAAAGGCACGGGCTCATACCTAAGAGGTACTTTTTGACTATGTTTATTGCTCCTATTACATCCCTGTCGTGTTTAAAACCACACTTGTAATACCTCATAAATCTAGGCTCCAACCTCTCCTCTGGGAATTACCCGTCATAGGAAAGAGCTTGGAGTTGCAAATGGGGCAATTTGTTGAGGTGCTTCTCGGGTCTACTAGCACGTATGGTATTCCATGCTCTTCTATCTTCTCCACTAGTAGCCTCTGGATTCCGAGAATGCTAGACTGCTTCAACCTGTGGGCATCTAATCCATTGAGGCGCTTACTTCTTTCTAGCACCTTGTCTTGAAATCTCTTAGGCAGCTTCTTCTTTATTGATTGCAGTATCTTCATTTTTCCTTGAAGCCTGGTACTGGAGTGGGGTTGTAAGCTACGCTCCGAGCATTGGTTACCTTCCTGTGGGAATTGTCCCCTCCTCTTATGGTATCGATGCCCCACTTGTTTTGAGCTATTTGATTGCGGGAATGGGCATTGCGATCCCCTTCTCTCTGTATACGATGAACAAGCATCCCAAGCTGCTGATAAACGTATCGACAATTGCACTCTTGCTAGCGGGAATTTCTCCTCTTTTAGCTCCATCTACAAGCGTCACCACTTGGTACAGGTTCTTAATAGGAGCTTCTCCTCTAGTCTCAACTCTCTCCGCTGTGGGAGCTGTTGAAAGCCTGAGGGATTGGAGGGCTCTCATCGCTTTCTTCGTCATATTCTCTCTTCCAGGCTTATCATTTGCATATGGCTACAACCTCTCCACATCATATACAAGAGAGCTTACCGAGTTCCCCTACGGATTGGTTCCAGCAAGCGCCGATTGTGGTTATTTGAATGTAGAAAAGTACTTCGAGGAGAACTACTCAAGCAAAGTTCCGATAATCGCGGATCCCGATATTGCTAGGTATGTCCATCTTGCTGTAAGAAATCCAACTCCAAGCGAACTTATTTGGTCGTATCCCTCTAACAGCACATTCTGTTATGCATCAAGCATATATAGTGAAGCTTTCGTTGTTACGAGGTATGATATTGCAAGTATGAATAGCATATGCATTTCAAGCTATACTTTGGAAGAGAACATCAAAGGGGTGGGATCATCTATATACATATACAAGATAAGTTTTGAAAATGAAACAAACAAAAGCTAGAAATAATTATACTCAATAAACTCACTTATTGAGATATAATATAAAATTTATTAGATGAACATCTATACAATAAATTGAGGGAAGTTGATGGAGACATGCGTTGTAATTACGACATATAAAAGAGCTTGGGCGCTTCCATACTCTATTGCATCTCTGAAAGATCAGAGCATTCCTCCATCGAAGGTGGTATTTGTACTCAAACCTTCTGGAGATGAGAGCGAAAAGGTAATAGAGGAATGTGCGGAGGGCTTAAACTATGAGATTGTAATTCAAAATGAAGGAAATGTGGCAATGGCTGTAGAGCTTGGGATAAAAGCCTGCAAAGAGCATGATCTTATACTATTCCTTGATGATGATGCATTAGCTTCTAAAAACTGGATTGAAAAATATACGGAATTCTTTGAGAGGAATAAAAGTGCCGGAGGGGCTAGCGGGATTGTCTACAAAGCAGTGCTTGAAGATAATAAAGTTTCTCTAATCGATGAGCCTTTTTATGGAAAAGAAAATTATACAGTAAGAAGCGGTATTCATAGAAGACCATTGCCGGAATATAAAGATTACTGCGAATGGCTATCTACTTCTGGTCTTATAGGAACAAAACAATGCAATAGCAGCTTTATTCCATCAGTAGTTTTAAGCGGAGTAAACATGGCATTTAAGACAAATGCTGTTGAAAAATGTCCTTTAAGCGCACTGTATAAAAACAGTAGAAAGTGTCTGCATTATGAAGAAATGCTTAGTTATTGTGCAAAAAAGAAAGGATTCGAAACTTATAGGATAGTGGAAAAAGGTTTATCTCCTAAAGTTTACCACATCGCTAACGTAGAGAGTTTAACTAGGGGAAAAGGTTTATCTCATCAATTCTGGATTCAATATGATTTTTCGAAAGATTACTGGAGGCTGAGAAAGTTAGGAGCTAGAGTCAATTTTCTCCACTATTTGATCGCTATGGGGATAATAGCCAGAGGAAACCAATTTATAAAAATCCCAGCAACATTATATGCTATTGTAAAATAAACTGATGTGCAAATTTTTAATAAACAGATTTATTTTTGGAAGCTAACTAGCAATGTTAGTGTCGTTTAAAAACTTTGAGGAGGATTAAGATTGAACAGCATCGAAAAAATAGACATATGTGTTTTGACCTACAATTCTGAGCTTACAATTTCTCATGCTTTGAGATTTCTCCTCAACCAAACATTCCCAAAAAATATGATACAATATGTAATCGTAGATGGAGGTAGCGGAGATAGAACTATTGAGATAGTGAAAAACGTTCTGAATGGAACTGATCATAAAATTATAGAGGCAAATGGAACCAATATACCTCAGGCAAGAAATGTGTGTATAGAAGAAGCGATAAAGAGCAACGCTCAAAAGCTGATTTTCATCGATTCTGATACAATTCTCTTGGGAAAAAACTTAATTGAGATGCTTATTGGTCTAAGCGAGAGGTTTGGTGACTCTATAATCAATCTCTCGGGACGCAGTGTTTATTTCAAAGATAAAAATGCACTAGATAGTTTCTTAGAAAGCTTAAAGGAAAAAGAGGTAAATTCGGAAATTAAAATACTAAAAAGCCATAAAATCGGAATGGGATCAACGCTTATTACAAAAAACATATTTGAAAGGATAAAATTTCGAGAGGATTTGGATTTTGGAGAGGATTTTTATTATTCCTTTGAGGCGATGAAGAGGGGATTCAACAGCTTAAGGGTTATCGGAACTGAGGAATATGTCCTTGATGTAAATTTGCTAAAAAACGCATCAAGCGACATTTATTGGAGGATGACGTTTAAAAAATATTTGAAAGCATCGAAAAAGAAGGCACTGATTCGTTATTTAGATTCATTAAAAGAGGATGATTTAAGATTTTCAATCAGCGAGTTTTTGAGAGTTTTTCTTAGATTTTCTCTTAACACTCTTTTCTTATTCTTTCTCCTTCTTTTGCCCATTTCTTCATGGGGAAGCATTTATACAATTCTTTCAAGAGGAGGGAGCTCTTGAGCTTCGCTCTGAAGTATCTCCTAGCATATCTCAAAAAATTCGGGTCATATTGATCTTTTTTCTTTTCTGTTCGAGGAGAAAGCTTTTGGATGTGGTTTTATTATAGTAATATTCAAGAAGATAGATGCTCAACTTGATTGAATTTCAGGTAGGAGGTCTCTGTAATCATGAAAAAGGTCGTGGTCGCGCAGCACCTATATGGCTTCATAGGAGGCGGGGAGATACTAGCAACTCAGTTCATAAAGGCCTTCAGAAAGATGGGCTATTCTATTGCGATAGCATCGAC
>NZ_JBMFSV010000004.1:0-49253 GCF_049967375.1 Fervidicoccus sp.
CATTTTCTCGATACAATGTGAGGTTTCCTGAGCGTCCATCTTTATAAACTTTTATACATGAAGATTTTAACATTAATAAAAAAATCTCAAATTCACATTTATACTATTTAAAAAACTATTAAATAAATTTCAAATTGACAATATTATCTTATTGATTTGCTTTAATGCTACTTGTTATAGTAGCTTTTTCTGGGCCGTGTGGTCCTGGTATAAATAATAACTTTGATTTATATATTTCCACTTTTCTTATTGGGTAGATCTTTTTTGCCTCTGAAAATATTTCCGTTGATAAATCATTTCCGACTAATAGCTGAATAACTTCATCAAAGCTCTTCTCCTTTATCCTTTCAGTAATTATCTTTTCCATAATTTTTCTAATAGCTCTTTTTTGGCTAGTATTTGCTTTATAGGATGTGAATGTTATAGCTATAATCCTCAGCTTATAGCCATCCTTTGTCTCTACGTTAAATATTCCCTGCACTTTGCTACTCTTTCTTCTGGTCAGAACCTTAATATAATCCCTTGCCAATTCGTGACCTTTAAATCTGGTATGTGCATTATGACCTTCAACCTTAATTATTTGGAAATTTAGCTTTATGTGAACCTGAGTATAATCACCAGTTATGTCATAGAGAGTTGCTTCTACTGTTCTTCCAATTAATTGCTCAGGAGTTAGAGCTGGTATGCTACCTATAGAGACTTCTCCAAATACCGATGGTGCAATAACCTCATACCATTTTTTCATTTTCCAGGTTTCTTTTAATTCTCTCCTTTTCCCTTTTACAGACGACATTTTCTTCCCCCATATAGGTAATCTTTATAACTTTTCTTTTGCTCCTTTTATTGAATTAATTACAGTTTCGATTGAATTTATATAATCTTCAATCGTATTTCTTACAGTTAATATGTTAATTCCTTTATAAACAATCTGAATTAATATAGAAGTTTTGAGATTATAAGTTTTAACTTGAAGTTCGGGAGAACTTGTTAAATCATCCGGTACTAAAGAATTAATTATGCTTTTACACAAATTCTCATTTGTTAAAGATATCTGAATATCTGCTTTGATATTGAACAAATTTTCATTCAATTTTTTCACCGTATTATTTCTATATAGGGAAAAGTTAACTTGTTTGATGATTTTAAAATTTTATTTCTTGTCTCATTGTCTAAATTTGAAAGTTCAAATATAGAAGTATAAAGCTTTCCATCTCTCTCACATACCACTATTTTTTTGCTATCTACAAGTCTGCGGTTTCTAAAAAAGTCCCCAATAAATGAAACCGGCATAACTTCATTACATTTGATTTTCAAAAAATTTCCTTCGAAGGTCATATCCTCTTTTTTAAGAAATTTTTTAAATACATCTGCAATTATTTTAATGTAAAAATTTCTATGGACCATAAGTCCATGCAGAGGTAACATTCCAGCGTAAAATAAATATAATGAGGCTGGAGATACTTCTAAAGCTATATCTATACTTTCTGCGATTTCTTTCAGGTCAAAATCTATGTTATTAAGTGTAGCAGATATTGAAACTCTTATCAGATCCTTACCACCGGCATTTGGATCAATTTTTTTGTATTCGTTTAAGAGAAGTTCAGCTATTCTTTTTACTTTTTCTGAACTTTGTTGAGTATAGTTTAAGTACGGATCAATTCCCTCTTTTTCTAAAATTTGCTTTATAAACCCAGGGTCTGCCACAGAAAAAGAAGGATAAAAAGGATCAATGGTAAAAAACAAAGAATCAATGAGACTTTTTTCGCTTCCTCCAATTAAGTTTAAAGATTTCTTTAAGATTTTTAATTGAGTAAAAGAAAGATATGATGATATTAAGTGCTCTGTTTCAAAGGGCGTTTTGAGCTCCTGATATATACTCGAATATACTGCAACTTTTTTATCTTGATCTATAAGCATACTTCCTTCTAGGATTTGAAGAATGGAATAAACAGGATTAAATTGAATAACATCAATAGAGGGTTTTAATTGAATGCTTTTAATTTTCGGAATTACAATTACTTTTTCATTGCTACTATTTTGCATTCCATTATAACCTATTAAAATATTTAGCCCTTCTTCAGAGAGTTCCTTGTCATATGTAATTTTTAAAAAGCATTTCTTCCTTGTTAAGGATAAACTGGATGCTAGAAAAATCCCTGCATGAGTGCTCATCTTGTCTGGGTATGCGCTTATAAATATTGGTAGGTCTTTTGAGATATATTCGCTTAATTTTTTTGCGTCATCCGCATAAGCTTCAGATATTGAAGGATTGCTCAAAATCCCACTCATCATTTTTTTGTTTTTATCAGATATTTTTACCTATATAAATAAAAAAGCTTATTCACAAGTTATCGATTATTTTACAACGGAAAATTTACTAACTTATGAACAAAAGCTTAAAAAAATTATAAACTTCTATACAATACATTCAAACGTAGTACTTGTAATTATAAATAAGAGAATTCTGATCATTTTCCAAAATAAGCTATAAATGGTTTTTATTGCTCTCCTTCATCACTGCCTTCGCTTTCTTCCTGCATGAGTTCTAAAGCTATTTCATAGTAGTCTTCAACTCTTTGCTGCTGCTCTTCGTCGCTAACTCCAAATTTAGAAGGTTCTGAAACTAAAGATGTAGTTTTTGGCTTGTCCTTTTCTTTGACTTTTTCTTTGATGACATAGCTTTCCTTTTTCTTCGCTTTCATCTCATATCCACATTTTGTGCATCTTAGTACCGTTTCTCCATCTTTTTTCACTGGTACCATGATGCCTCCACATTTTGGGC
This sequence comes from Fervidicoccus sp., assembly GCF_049967375.1. NCBI lineage: Archaea > Thermoproteati > Thermoproteota > Thermoprotei > Fervidicoccales > Fervidicoccaceae > Fervidicoccus > Fervidicoccus sp. The sequence goes on from NZ_JBMFSV010000004.1 coordinate 2,783, forward strand.
AAAACTGCATTTTTCCATTACCTCGATTATTTTTACTTTTAAAAAGCATTTTTACTATTTAAGCCATATAGAAATATTTAAAGATAACGCTATTACGCTTGAAACTACATTGTAACAAATTTTTAAACTTTTATCTTTTTTGATAAAATAATTTTTCATTGTGTTGCATTTTTACGATAGCACTGATGGAAACTTTATGCAAGGCTTTAGATAAAGAAAGAATTCATTCTAAAACAGAGAAGAACTTCCGAATTCTACTTCACCACAAAGAGCAATGCTCTTTAGACGGAATAATAGTTCTCATTTATGTGTGAATATATTGTCTACTTACGAAAAGTTGAGAATGAACAGAATTCTGTATTGAGTTTTTTAAGTTTTTTCAAGCTCTTATATTTAACTCATATGATACAGAAGTAAAATTTTAGATCTTTTTTGTTATATATTGAAAATTTCTGCAAAACAACTTTGAAGAAAATTTAGCCTTCAATCATGCTATAAATGATTGGCCTTTTAACTGTTGTAAATTCGCTTTCTTATCATATTGAAAAGTGGATTTATTAAAAGAGATATTTTCATAAATTTATAAAAATAAATTCATATATTTTAGAACAATTTGCAGGGTGTTATTTTATTGAGTAAAAATATTACTGCAGTTATACTGGCTGCGGGAAAAGGAGAAAGAATGTGGCCTTTAACTTATGATACGCCGAAGCCGTTATTACCAATTTTGTGCAAACCATTACTTAATATTCATCTAAACGCATTAGAGGAAGCTGATTTATTAAACTCAGCAATCGTCTTAACTTATAAGAATAAGGAAAAAATTTTTGAATATTTAAATGGTTACAACAACCTAACGGGGAAAAAAATTAAATTAATGGAGCAAAGCTTACCGCTTGGGACAGGCCATGCAATTAAAGAGATTCTAGAAGGAGCAGAAGATCTCGGAGATGAAATTTTAGTTGTATATGGAGATATATTTGTTCCAAGTAAAGAAATGTCTAGAATTCTTAAAAACATATTGGAGTTTGATGGAAACATTATTGCTGTAAAAGAAGTGAATAACCTTTCGAAATATGGGCTAGTCAAAGTAGACGAACATGGAAATCTTTTAGAAATACAGGAAAAAAGAAAAGATATACCTCCTGATGTTAATGGTTATGTAAATGCTGGAATTATGAAGCTTAGAATTGGAGATTTGAAAAAATATATAGATAAGACTGAAATTTCGCCAAGAGGAGAAATTGAACTGACATCGGTATTAAATTTGATTGCAAAAAATAATTCTGTAAAAATTTATCCGATCGAATCCTCATGGATGGATGTCGGCACCCCATGGGATTTGCTTAAGGCTAATATAATTGAATTAGATCATTATTGCTCGGAACTTGGAAAGAATCCTGAGGACTGTTTGATATATGATAAAAGTACAGTTGAAATCATTGAGCCGGTTTCGCTAGAAGGACCGATATATATATCCGGAAAGGCTGAAATAGGTCCCTGTTCTCATTTAAGAGAACATACAATTTTATGCGGGGAAAATAAGATAGGCTTTTCTGTCCAAATAAAGTCCTCAATTATAATGAGAGGTGCAAAAATACCTCATTTAAACTATGTCGGAGATTCTGTAATTGGCGAATATGTAAATTTAGGGGCAGGCACTGTAACTGCAAATCTTAGGCACGATGGAAAAAACGTTAAATCGCTTGTAAAGGGAGAATATATCGACACTGGAATGAGAAAACTTGGCGCTATTGTTGGAAACTATACAAAAACGGGGATAAATACTTCTATATTGCCTGGGATAAAAATTGGTGCGAATACCTGGATCAATGCTGGATGTATAATTGATAGAGATGTACCAGACGATGCTATAGTATATTGTTCTCAAGAAAAGAAAATTAAGAAAAAATAAGAAAAAATGGGTAAACATCTTGGATAAGGGGAAAATTTTTCAAAACGAAGTAAACAACATTATAAAAAAGAGATTTGACTATCACATAGCATTGCTTTACCCTTCTACTTACAGATCTAGCCTATCTAGCTTAGGATATCAGTTAATTTATTTTTACTTAAACAGCTTTGAGGAAATTTTTGCTGAAAGAGTAATTACAGAATCAAGAGGGGATTATATCAGCATTGAAACGGGTACGCCACTAAGTAAGTTCGATATCATATTTGCAAGTGCTCACTATGAGTTAGAATATCCTGAAATTATAAGGACGCTATTGAGATCAAGAATATCTCCTTTGAAAGAAGAGAGAAATAGGCCGATTTTAATTATAGGCGGTCCTTCTCCTACGGCAAACCCTTTTCCGATGGGAAAAGTTGCCGATTTTATCTTTAGGGGTGAATTTGAAAGTACCGGCAAAAAATTTTTCGACTCAATTCAATATATTGATAATCCGAAGAAATTTAAAGAAATGCTTTCTTCTATCGAAGGCTTTTGGAGCTTGGAAAATAGAACAGAAAAAATCTCAATAGTTAAAGATTTGGATTCTTCTTTTTTTCCAATTATTCAAATACAAAATCCTCATACCGAACCTATTTTGGGAAAGGGGTTAATGGTAGAAACTTCTAGAGGTTGCAATAGAGGTTGCTTTTTCTGTATGGAATCGGCCATATCGCTTTTTAGAAGAGAGAGAAGTGAAAATAAAATTATCGAATTAATAGAACGAGGGCTAGAAGTTAATAACTTAAATAGAGTAATTTTCTTTTCTCTTAGTTTTTTTGATAGCGCTCTTGGAGAAAAAATCTTGAAGTATGTTGTAGATAGAGGCATAGAAGCAAGCATTCCAAGCGTCAGGATTGATTCTCTTGATGATAATAAAATTGAGCTGATAAAAAAAGCTGGACAAAAAACTCTTACTGTCGCACCGGAGACTGGTATATATGAGCTGAGAAAAAGCATTGGAAAACCTATTAAAGATGAAATGATACTACAAATTGCTGAAAAACTTAAGGCTCTTGATATGGGAATAAAATTATATTATATGATAGGGCTACCGGGAGAGAGGCAAAGCGATTTGGATGCTATCATTGCACAAGTGGAATATTTTTGGAAGACTCTAAGAAACAAGAAAAAAATTAAAGTTTCTGTAAATCCGTTTATTCCGAAGCCATTAACTAAAATGGAAAATGAAAAAATGGAAGAAGCAAACGAGCTACAAAGAAAAATTGATTACCTAAATGCAAAACTCTCGAAGATTTCTGAATTTGAATACTATCCTCCTAAATTAGCACGTCTTCAGTATACTATAAATAGCTTGGGAGAAAATGCACATGTTTTTTTAATTGAACATGCATTAAAGAAAATTAGGGACTGAGAAGGTTGGTAAATTACTTACCACCATTAATAGGTGTAATTGGAAAAACTAATGTAGGAAAATCGACGTTTTTTTCTGCCGCTACAATGACAACAGTTGAGATTAGTAACAGACCTTTTACCACAATAAAACCGAATCATGGAATAGGGTATGTTAAAATAACTTGCCCTCATCTTGATTTTGGTCTTGAAGCTTGTAATCCAAGAACAGGTTATTGTCAAAATGGTAATAGGTTCGTTCCTATCGAACTGCTCGATGTTGCTGGTCTAATACCTGGTGCACATATGGGAAGAGGCTTAGGAAATAAATTTATGGATGACCTCAGAAAAGCAGATGCATTTATTTTAGTTATCGATGCATCTGGGTCTACAAATGAAGAGGGGAACCCAGTACCGCCCGGTACCTACGATCCTATAGAAGAAGTTAAGCAAATAATAAATGAAGTTGATTTATGGTTGGCTAAAATAGTAAGCTCTGATTGGCAGAAGTTTTCTGTAAGTGTTGAAACAAGCAGAAAGAATTTTGTAGATGCATTATACGATAAAATTTCTGGACTATCTATAAAAAGATCTCATGTGATTGAGGTACTTGAAAGGATTGATTTGACAAATAAAAGACCGAGCAATTGGAAAGAAGAAGATTTTTATATTTTTGCAAAAGAATTAAGAAAGACGGCTAAGCCTCATATAATCGCTGCAAATAAGGCAGATCTTCCTACCGCATATGAAAATATTGAAAGACTGAAAAAAGAATTTCCCGAGGTTCCAGTTGTTCCAGTTTCATCTGAATCTGAACTAGCTTTAAGAAAAGCTGCAAAGATGAATCTGATCGATTATATTCCAGGAGATAGTATATTTTTTATAAAAGAAAATGTCAAGTTAACTCCACAGCAGGAAGTTGCTCTAAAATATATAGAAGAAAAAGTCCTTAAAAGGTATGGTTCTACAGGTGTTCAAAAAGTAATTAATTCTATAATTTACGATGTATTGAAAAAAGTTGTAGTTTTTCCTGTTGAAGACATTAATAAGCTTACAGATAAAAACGGCAATATATTGCCAGATGCGCTAATAGTAGATCATGAAGCTTCTCCTAAGGTAGTAGCGGGTTTAATACATACTGAACTAGAAAAAGGATTTCAGTATGCTATTGATGCAAGGACAAAGCAAAAGATGGGAGAAGGTAGCAGAGTTTATGATAGGCTTGTCTTTAAAATTGTCTCAACAATCTGAGTGTTCTCTTTCTGAAGGATGAAGGTTTGTTTGGTGCTCATCATTTTTATTAGTTATACAGCTTACACCTTTCACCTTCTAGGAGAGAGAAGGTCAAAATATACCTCATTGAAGAAATTTTCCCTTAATATCCGATAAAATTAAATCGAAAATTCTATATAAAAATCTTGCAGTATATTGCTTATTTCTCTTTTTGTCTTTTCGTTAACATCAAAGACAACAGCGCCCATTCCTGGTTGCCCATAAATTACTCTTCCACTGGAATTCATTGGTATTAATAAAGGGACATATAATGATAGAAGATCTTCCTCTCCTCTAACAATTACTAAAGATGAAATGCCTTGGATGTAGTTAATTAAAACTTCAGAAAGTTCTTCATCTATTGTTTCTTTACTGATAGTTCCTTGTTTGTTATATATTTCGATTATATCCGTATAGTAACTTTTTATCTTTGAAATATCATATCTTTCTCTTTTTGTCTGCATATCTACAAAAGAAAGCACAGGAGATTTTTCTGCAATTTCTATATACTTTTCCGTTACATAATCTCCTATTGTTATATACCTGAATTTATTATGTGTAGTTTTTATAAGGTTTTCAAAAGAGGAACCAGAATAAATTGGACCAAATGGTTCCGAAAGAACTTTCTTGAGTTTATCATTCATTTTTAGAACTATTTATCATCACCTAATCTTTATTGCATACTTTCCAGGCTTCGTAATTCCTAAGATTTGAGCTATTTTACTATTATTAACATCTAGGACAATTACAAGTCCTTCCCAATCATTAGTAAATTCTTTAGACCCGCAGACAGGACATACTTCGACATTTGGTTCTACAAGAGCCTTGCACTTTATACATGCCTTATAAGGAGATTTCAACCTTTTAGACATTGCTTATCCCTCTACAGTTTTACCAAGGTAGGGCTGTCTCATAGTTAATTGGACCCTTATTTCTTTTTTTTCAGTAGAAAAACTTAATGCGATAATCCTTGCTCTAACAATATCTCCTCTTTCAATGATTCTATTACTGTTTTTCAGAATAAATGCTTCCCTGCTGCTATCATATTCAACGTATTCGTCAGAAATTTGCGATTTATGCACAAATCCATCTATTGGACCGATCCTAATGAATAATCCATAATCTTTAACGTCTGTTACAAAGCCCTCTACTACTTCATGCATTAAAGGCTTCATAGAAATTATTGACGCTTCTACATTATGATAAGATGCTCCATCTCCATGCACAATTTTTCCAAATGGATCTACCTTTGCCTTTTCGACACCAATAATAATTCCAAGCTCATCGTCATAGTATCCCGAGTAATATTGATTCAGTATTTCTGATGCGACTTTGTCCAAATCTTCATTCATCCTTTCCGGCGGAATCCTTAGTATATCCTTTACCCTAGAACGTAAAAACATATACTCATTACCTCATTGCTACAAATATTGAAAAGTTGTTTTATATTATTGATATAAAGCTTTTATAAGTATTATGTTAAATTATAGCCAGAATTCGAAATCTGTTTCAAGGGAGTTTTCACTTTCTCTGTAGTAAATACTTTTTATCCCGATCTGTCTCAATTTTCTCCTCAATTCTCTGTCATTTGTAGCAACAATTACAATGCCCTTTTCGGTTAAGTTCAAAGCAATTTCTAAAATGTCTTTATCAGCAGAAAAATAATTAGACTTTTGAAGTTCACATTTTTCCTTAATCAAGCCAATTCGTTTTTTTATTTCATTATCATTTTTTCTGTTTTTCCTCTCCAATTTTTCTAATTCATTTAAAACGCTTTCTAAGCAAATGAATTCCGGTTTATAATTAATCAAAGAAGAGATCTCTTCGAAAACATCAAACTTTCTTAGATGCATAAACAAGAAATTTGTGTCAAGCACTACATATATGTTTTTTATAACTTCAAGATTCCCCATCCTGCCAATCTCCACTTCCCATTAATCTCTCTGCTGAACACAGCCCTGCTACCGCTTATGCCAACAATGGGCTTTGAAAGCGAAATTTCTATTACATTGCTTGATACTCTCTCAACTACTCCTTTAGTTAGAGCAGTCCCTATCGTAATCATTAGTCTTTCTTTTGCCTGAATAGGTCTTGCTGTGATGAATTCTTTTGCACCTACAACTCTTTCGAGCAAATGATATTCCATTTCAATATGGTCTATTATAGGAAGTTTATTATTAGGAATTGTAAGAACGTTTCCAATAAGTTGATCTCTTTTAGTAATAGATGGATCTAGCTTTGTCCCTACAGCGAGCAATCCGCCTGGAAGGGCTTTTTCAACCTCAATTTCACCGAACCTTAAACTAGTAACTTCAGTATATATAGCCTGATATTCTTCTCTTCCGCCCGATTTTTTAACTTTCATGCCTGGCAGAATTACTATTTCATCGCCGATTTTAAGCTCTCCTTGCGAAAGTGTGCCTCCAACCACACCACCAGCAAGTTTTTCAGGAGGTGTACCAGGCTTATTTACATCAAAGCTTCTAACAATGTGCATTAAAGGAGGCTTAGTCAAATCTCTTTCCGGAGTAGGTATGTACTTTTGTATTGCAGCCATAAGAACATCAATATTAGCCCCTTTTAGAGCGCTAATAGGTATAATAGGAGCATTTTCTGCCCATGTGCCTTCTATGAGACGTTTAATTTCATTGTAACTTTCTCTAGCTCTTTCCCTGCTTACTACGTCAACTTTGTTCTGAACTATAATGAGATTTTTTATTCCGATTATTTCAAGAGCCTTAAAATGCTCAAAAGTTTGCGGTTGAGGACACTTTTCATTGGCTGCTATCACTAAAAGTGCTCCATCCATTATAGCAGCACCAGAAAGCATGGTAGTCATAAGTATTTCATGTCCTGGCGCGTCAACATAAGATATTCTTCTTAAAAGCTCAGGCTCCGATCCTGAGGGACATTCCTTGCATTCTGGTAAGGGCTGGTACTCTTCTGGAAATGGGCAGTTAGAACACCTATATATACCCCCATCTGCATATCCAAGCTTTATTGTCATTCCTCTCTTTAACTCTTCACTATGTTTTGAAGTCCAGATACCAGTGAGAGAATAAACTAAAGTAGTTTTTCCATGGTCTACATGACCTGCAGTCCCAATATTTACTTCAGGTTGTTCCTTTTTTTCATAAGCCAAAATACATCACTTTAACGATATAATTTATTGCACTAAAATAGTATTTATTTGAACAAAGCTTTCATCTATTGTATTTCCTCTGACCATTTTTCTTCTTTTTTCACCATTTCTTTCAGGATGATAACCAGGAGGCCCTGAAAGTAGCAACTTTTTCTTAACTGCACCAGGAAGATCCTTTCTCATGGGAAAACCGCTGTTATCCGAGCCCCCTTTCACTACTAGTTTACCTTTTAGATCTATAATTACAGCGTCTATTTCGTCACCTATCTTCATTCCTACAAATCTTCTGCTCGTTGAATCATCTAGAGTTAGCTGAAATGCTTTTGACTTCATAGCTATAGCTTCCGCCTGAAGTTCTCCGATTTTTTCTCCTAAAAGGTCTGAAGATATCTTTACTGTATTTTCATCTAAACCGTCTTCAATAGTAGTCTTAAAGTGCATTTTAATTACTTTTCCGCCTTCCTGCGAGAACTTTAACATGAGAACGGCATCATTTACGTTAAGCTTATCAGCCAATGCGCGTGAAACAATAGCAATAGGAAGTTTTCTTCCTTCTTTTTGCTCCTTGCTCAGCTGAATTTTTTCATCTCCAACTACTTTCACTTTGATTGATTGATTATTGTGCTTTGGAACTGATACTACTAATTTAAATTCGGGCATTACTTCATTTACCTCCGCATCCAGCTCTTTTTTCATTGCCGGATTTGCAGATTATTTAAATGCGTTTAAATTTATTATTATTAAAAGGATAATTAAATTTTAATTATACCTTTTTTGAAAGCATAATAATTAAATTCTCTATTTCAACAAAAGAAATTGAGTTTCTTTTACTCTATTGCAAATGTTTATAAGCTTTTTGCTCAGAGATAATTTTGAATTAGACATTTATCCAATCAACAATATAAGATAATGACTCATCTTTAAAAACAAATAACAATTACATTTTTGGTGATTAAATTGAGCGGTACTTCTAGAATCGAAGAGCAAAAACTGAGGCAACCTATTGTCGTTGTAATGGGTCACGTAGATCATGGAAAAACAACGTTACTTGATAAAATTAGAGGGACAAGTGTCGCTAAAAGAGAGCCTGGAGAGATAACGCAACATGTTGGTGCAAGCGTAGTTCCCTCGAGAGTTATAGAGCAATTAGCTGAACCTCTTAAAAAAATAATACCTGTTAAGCTAAAAATTCCAGGGCTGTTGTTTATAGATACACCTGGACATGAGCTTTTCATGAATATGAGAAGAATAGGCGGAGCGATCTCAGATTTTTCTATATTGGTCGTTGACATAATAGAAGGTTTCAAAGAGCAAACTGTAGAATCATTGCAACTTCTAAGGGCGAGAAAGGTTCCATTTTTGGTCGCTGCAAATAAAATTGATAAAATTCCGGGTTGGAAGCCTTATCCAAATGAAGCTTTTATAAATTCATATGCTAAGCAGTCACAAAGAACTAAGGAACTTTTGGATGAGAGGATATATTATCTAATGGGAGAGCTTGGTAGATACGGATTTAACAGTGATAGGTTTGATAGAATAAAAGATTTTACACGAACCGTGAGCATCGTTCCCGTCTCCGCAAAAACAGGTGAGGGAATACCAGAATTGCTTGCAATGCTTGCAGGGTTGTCTCAGCAGTACTTGAAGGATAGGCTGATATTTACTTCAGGAAATGCCAAAGGAGTAGTGCTTGAAGTTAAGGAGATGCCAGGACTGGGGAATACTATTGATGTAATAATATATGATGGAATTTTAAGAAAAGGAGATACAATAGTTCTTGGAAGCGCCGAAGGACCGATCGTTACAAAGGTTAGAAATCTCCTTATGCCTAAGCCATTGCAAGAAATCAGATCGCCAGAAGACAAGTTTTTGAGTGTAGATGAAGTTGTAGCAGCTGTTGGGGTAAAAATTGTTGCTCCGGACTTAGACAATGCAGTCGCGGGAACTCAGCTATATGTTGCAAATACACCTGAAGAAATAGAAGATGCTAAAAATAAAATACTAGAAGAGCTAAGTAAGATAAAGATAAAAACAGATAAAAGCGGGGTAGTAGCTAAAGCTGATACTTTGGGGACTTTAGATGCACTTGTTGAAGCTTTGAAAAGAAATAACATTCCAGTTAGAATAGCTGATATAGGAAACATAACAAAAAGGGATGTTGTTGAGGCATCAATTTCCAAGCAAGATGATGAAACTTTAGGCGTAATTTTGGGGTTTAATGTTAAAGTAATGCCTGATGCTAAAGAAGAAGCCGAAAAGTTAAATGTGAAAATAATGCTAAACAATATAATTTATAAGCTTCTTGAAGACTATTTCAATTGGAAAGAGGAAGTAAAGAGATTAGAAAAAATAAAAGAAATGGAAAACTTAGTTTGGCCTGCAAAATTTAGAATAATCCCAGGATTTGTTTTCAGAAGGAGCGATCCTGTTATTGTTGGAATCGAAGTTTTGGGAGGTATACTCAAACCTGGGAGCCCATTAATGGACGAGGCAGGTAGAAAGCTTGGTATACTTCAGCAAATTCAAGACAAAGGACAAAGTCTTAAAGAAGCAAAGCCAGGCATGCAAGTCGCAATTTCAGTCAAAGGCAACATAATGGTTGGAAGGCAAATAAACGAAGGCGATATTATTTATACAGACGTTCCCGATCTGCATGCGAGGACATTTTTAACTAAATTCAAAGGCGATATAAGTGATGATGTTAAAATGGTATTAGATGAGATAATTAAAATAAAAAGAAAAAGCGATCCATTATATGCTTTTGTATGATTTTGTTCTATGAATTCCATAACAAATAATATTTAGCATTCAAAATTCTAATATCATGTTTTCTAGCAGTTATAGTTCCCCGCATTTGTTCAAGCTTAAATTTTTTGCTTACGAGGCAAAAAGAATAAACAGAAATCACTCTTGAGCTTTCTATGAGATTTACTGCTTTAGGTTCTAGGATAACTTTTATGCAAAAATTAGAAGTCATTAAAGGAAACTTCATTACTTGGCAAAGCTTATTGCTAAGCTTTTACAAGAATAAATCCTTAAAAATATTTAAACAAAAAGGCGTGACTTTAAATTTCGTAAAATCAGGATTAATAACTATTAGTAATATAACTCAGTATTTCAGAAGTTCTGATTCAAGAAAGAATATTTTATGCTCTCTTTCATAGCTTTCTTTTGAATCAGATGCATGAATGACATTCTCTTGAATGTCGAGTGCAAAATCTCCCCTAATAGTCCCAGGCAATGCCTTTCTTCCGTCTGTAGATCCTATTAAAGTTCTTACAACTTCAACTGCTGAATCGCCTTCAAGCACCATTACCACTACAGGTCCTCTGGTTGCAAAATTAACTAAATCGTTGTAAAATGGCTTATCCTTATGAGGAATATATAATTCTTTTGCCTGCTCTTTGGTCATTTTTATAAGCTTCATGGCAACTATTTTTAAGTTCTTTCTTTCGAACCTCGATATTATTTCTCCGATAAGTTTCCTTTCTACAGCATCTGGCTTTATCATAACAAATGTTCTTTCAATTGCCATGTAAATCACCTTTTTGCTACTTTTGTCCACTTTAGTTTTGTTGCTTTTCTATTAAGCACTAGCATATTTTTATAGCATTTTCTGCTGCAAAACCACATAACACTTCCATCAACTTTTATGTACATCAGACCAGTTCCTGGTAATATTTCATTACCGCAAAAAGCACACTTAACAAGCCTTGCCATTTTTGATCGACCTTCTTTCTGTTTGTTTATACAACAAGACTTTTAACTTTTTATGTTTAATAAGCTTTATTATTGTCAAATTTTAAATTATTTTTAACAATCAAAGGTAGAGGGAAAATAAAATGAGCTTAAAGGAAGAAAGATCTGCGATAATTGAAGAGTTTGGTTATCCTGCAGAGGTTATTCAGATAATAGGAAGAACAGGTGTTACTGGAGAAATCATTCAAGTCAGAGTTAGAGTTCTTGAAGGAAGAGATAAAGGAAGGGTTCTTACGAGAAACGTAAAGGGTCCTGTGAGAATAGGTGATATTCTGATACTCAGAGAGACAGAAAGAGAAGCTAGAAGGTTGTCAAGTAGGTAAAAAAACAAAGAAAAATTTTTATGCAGACTTACTTCTTAGTTCAGAGATTTTGCTGATTAAAGAGTTTAACCCTTCTTTAGCATCTCCAGGATCGATTATAGCTACCGCTGCAGCCTGGACATCTATTCCTACAGATTCTCCTAATTTCTTTTTGCTAGGTACATACGTATATGGTATTTTTTTCTCATCACATAAAAGCGGCAGGTGAGCTACCACTTCTGGAGGATCCACGTCTTCAGCAATAACGACAAGTTTTGCTACTCCTCTTTCTACTGCTTTGGTTGTTTCGTTTGTACCTTTCTTGATTTTACCAGACTGTTTTACCTTTTCTAAAAGTTTATAGGTTTCATCTGCAATTTCTGGAGGTACATTAAATGTTACATAAAATTGTTTTGACATGGTCTTTCATTCTCCTTCTCATATATTTTCGAAGGGATCTTTCATCCCTTTAGTTTCTTTTATGATAAACAGGTTTTAAGCTTTTCTATTTATTCGCGATTTTCTGCTCTAATATTTTATGCTTGAAACTTCTATTGTAGTCATTTTATAAATGATGAAATATACATAGAATTGTGCAAGCTTTTTTGTTATGTTATTTTTAAAAGTCAAACAATATATTATTCATGAGAAAATACTAACTCGACTGATGGAGATACCCTTTTAACCCTTGCAAATCCTACTCTGATTAGCTGTATAGTTTTTCCACTAAGACTTTCTAAGATTTCAACTTTCTCAATATCACCATACTTAACTTTAAGCTCTTCTTTTGATGGAATAAGGAGAGAAGCTATTGTCGAGTTCTTTTTCTTGACCCATTGTATAATACTGAGTTTTTCTTTTCTAGCAATATCAACGCTCTTAGATTTGAACACAAGTCTTTCGCCTGAAATTTCAAAATTCGCCAACTCCATTAGCCTTAATGACTTCGTTCCACTATTGTTAATGCTCTCATAATCATCTCTTGAAATACTAATTATATCTCCATTGCAAACCTCATATTCTCTGGATCCTAAAGACTTATTATCTGGGTGGTATGATATGGTCGTCCTTAAACATCCTTCTTTTAGGTTATCGATTTTCAAGTATACTGGTTCTATAACGAACATGATCCTATAAGCTATAGGATCAATTATCTTTCTGTTTTCAGAAGCTAGATTTACATAGCTAATACTCGCATCAGAACTTTTAGCACCGACAGTTAGTATAAGATTTCTAATGGCTTCAGGTAATATCCCTCTTTCTCTAAGCCCCATTATTGTTCCAAATCTTGGATCGTCCGGTCCGGAATACAAACCTCTGGATTCTTTTAGTATTCTCTTTATCTGTGATTTGCTCATTATAAAATCTTCAAGCTTCAATCTTCCTAAATGTATAGTTTCGGGCTGCTTCCACCCCATATACTGATAGAGATGGCTTTGTTTAATAGTGTTTTGCTTATGTTCCTTACCTCTTATTACGTGCGTGACACCCATTAAGTGATCATCTACGCCGGCAGCGAAATTATAAGTTGGCCAAACTATGTATTTAGAGCCTACTATAGGATGTGGGGTCTTTTCTGTATCTATAATCCTAAAAGCAACCCAATCAATTAAACTTTTATCCGTATATTTTAAGTCTGTTTTTACTCTTAGTACAGCTTCTCCTTCTTTGTAGTAACCTGAAAGCATTTTTTCAAAAAGCTCTAGGTTATCTTCTGGAGATTTATTCCTATTTGGATGAACCTGACCTGCCGATACGATTTCTTCATATTCCTGTTTTGTTGAGTCATCAACGTAAGCCCCTCCTTTCAATATAAGCTCTTTCGCTATTTGATAGTAGATTGGAATTCTCAAACTTTGAATATACTCTTCATCCCATCTGATGCCTAGCCACTTTAGATCTTCCCTAATTAATGAATATGCTTCTATCATTGGAGTTTTTGTTCGAGGATCTGTATCTTCAAATCGCAAAATCATTTTACCTTTATACATCCTGGCATATTCATGACTGAGAATTGCAGGCCTAGCGTTACCCAGATGTATAACGAAATCTGGATTTGGGGCAAATCTTGTGATAATTTTTTCATATAATTCGGCATTGGGAAGAGGAGGAAGAACTTTTTCTTCTTTCTTCTTCTCTTCCGTCAATGAAACTTCTGGAAATTCTTTTTCCAAAATCTTTTTTTGTTCATCAATGCTTTTTGAGTTGATTTCCTCGACTTTTTTCTTTACACTTTCTATAATTTCCTTGATACTGCTTTTCAGCTCTGGTTTTTCCGCAACAATTTTTGATACAACTGCGCCTACTTCAGCCTTACCATTGTGCTTTATGGCATTTATCAGTACATGTTTTTGTATTAGCTTATCTATTTCTTCGTCCATCTCTTTTTTACCTCGTTTTAAATGTTTTTAAAGAAAAGAGAATATTATATTTTTCAAAGAATTTTCAAACATAAAGGAAAGGTTTTGTTCGTGCTTTTGACTAAAAATAAATTTACTCAAAAAATCTAAAGCTTTAAAAAAGCTAAAAATTATGCTCTATTTTAAAATAAATACAATTCTTTCAGGCTTATATGTAGGATCCTGTTCCACCAATATTATCTGTCCTTCAAATGGAATTTTAATCCTTCTTAATATCCCTTTCTTTGATTTGGAAACAGCTATCTCATCCCATTTCTTCACGCTATCTCCAGGTTTTTTTCTAGTGTTTATTTGCGATGCTTCTATTATGAAATATTTTAGTTCTTCGTTTCTTTCAATAAGAAACGAGTTTTTTGGAGTTTTTATTATAAAATTTCCCTTAGAAACGCAAATGTTCCTCTCTCCAAAAGAAATATTATTAAATATAATCTCTTCACATGCGATCCTATCAAGGCTTATGTCCAGCTTACTTTCAATATTTTCATTGCTCTTTAGATAATTTTTTACTGAAGGAATCTTTTTATCGTCTTCTAATCTGTAGCAAATATTTACCATTTATTTTTTTCTCCTCACAACGAGATCTGCAATATCTTTTAACAAGCTAATATATTCTTTATTCGTACTACCTTTTATCTCATCTAAATGGCTTTTTGCTTCCTCAGCTAAGTTTCTCGCCTTGATATTTGCATATTCTAACACTCCGAGTTCTTCAATAATTCTTGCAGCAACAGCATATTCTTCTTTTCCTAATCCCTTTTTCCCTAGTATACTGATTAGTTTGTTTCTTTCTTCTTTATTGGATAAGGCAAGAGCTCTTATTATAAGCAAAGTCTTTTTCCCTTCTCTTATATCACTGTAGACTGGCTTTCCCGTTTCTTCTTCTTTTCCAAATATTCCAAGAATATCATCAACAATCTGAAAGGCAATGCCAATTTTTCTTCCAAATTCTGATATATGCATCAAATCCTTTTCGTCTGCTCCTCCAATTGTTGCCCCAATATATGCAGAGCTTTCAATTAATGCGGCTGTCTTTTTTTCTATCATATTCATATATTCTTCCTCACTTACACTTTCTTTTTTCTCAAAGCTCATATCTAGCGCCTGACCTTCTGCTACCGTAAGCGAAGCCCATGCAAGCTTCTTTGAAGCTTTTATGCATCTATCTTTTATCTCAAAGTCATCACAGGAATGTAAAGGAAGATATAAAGAGTATGAAAATAGAAGATCTCCAGCCAAAATAGCTGTAGGAATCCCCCAGAGCTTATGAACAGTTGGAACGCCTCTTCTATAATCGTCGTTATCCATAATATCATCGTGAATTAAGGTAAAGTTGTGAAGCAATTCGACGCCTGCAGCAAATGGCAAGAGGTATTTTTCACTACCTCCAAATGCATATCCAGAGGCAAAAACTAGTGCAGGTCTCAACCTTTTTCCTCCTGCTTTTAATATGTAAAGAGATGATTCGTAAAAATCTGGAGGCTCTCCGACAAGCTTCTCTTTTATGTAGCTATCTATATTAATTGAAACACTTTTTAGAAAGTCATTCAAGCTAATCATAAGATAACACCTTTTTATTTTTTCATTTTTTACGAAAATTTTTTAATTTTTCTATTTTCTAAAAATTTTATTGGATCTATACCCCTTTGGCTCAGCCAATTTGTAATTTTTTCATCAAAAACTATAGGCACATTTTTTAGCTCTTCGACATCTTTAGCCGAAGTTAATAGCATAGCTATTTTAAGTTCCATTATAATGTTTCGAACGTATCTATCTAAGCATTCTTTAGACCTTGCAGCTTCTTTTAAAGCAGGTAACGCAAAGCCTGCAATATCAGCTCCTATAGCTATTGACTTCGCAACTTCAACTCCATTCCTTATTCCCCCGCTCGCAATTATCTTTATTTCACTCGAAACACTTCTCGTTTCAATTATAGATAATGCCGTTGGTATTCCCCAATTGTAAAATTCATAGATGCCGGGCAGATCCACTTTTTCACCTCTCAGCTTTCGTCTTAAAATTTCTACCTTTATCCAGCTAGTCCCCCCGGCACCAGCTACATCTATATATTTAACACCTGCTTTTACGAGCGCTGATGCAACTTCTTTTGATATTCCATATCCAATTTCTTTTACTATAATGGGAACTGACAGTTCGTTTCTTAATATTTCAATATTTTTTAGTATATTTCTGAAATCTCTATCTCCTTCCAATTGAAAAAGCTCCTGTGCTACATTTAAATGTATAGCTATAGCATCAGCATCAATCATCTTGATAGCTTTTTCGGCAATTTCTACAGGCTTATCGCCGAGTTGTTGCGCTCCTAAGTTTGCTATAACTGGCACGCTAATCGCTTCTTCTCTTACAACCCTGTATGTCCAGGAAACTGAAGGATCTACTAATGCCGCTCGTTGACTCCCCACTTCAATTGCTATCTTATTCTCTTCTGCTACTTTTGCCAAAACTCTATTAATATCACCTGCATATACATGTCCTCCCGTGATGCCGGTAAACATCAATGGAGCAGAAAGCTTTTTCCCTAAGAACTCAACAGTGGTATTAATAGAATCAAAGGAAAGTTCGGGAAGAGCTTGATGTATTAATTGAATATTCTTAAGTAAAGTGTCGCTAGTTTCAATTTTTTTACTTAAGGCTATTATAATGTGATCCAGCTTTCTATTTGCAATACTCATAAATGTTCTCACTCGCTAATGACATTAAAGAAAATTCGTAGTCATGCTTTAAAAATTTATGGAATTATTTTTGTTCCATTGACAGTCTTGCCAGAAATTAGATTATATATATTTCCCTCTATAAGTCCGTTTGATATCCATACTTCTTTTATCGACGAGCTAGTTGAAAGATATTGATATGTTTTTTTCAGCTTTCCTAGCAAGCCGCTTGTCACATCGACTACGTTATTGTATATAGAGGCTTTTTTAATAACACTGTCAATTTCATTCAAACGAATTTCCTTTAAAATAGTCTCTGGATGACCTAATTCTAAAAAGACACCATCTACATCTGTAAAAAATATAATTCTTTCGGCATTGATGTAGCTTCCTATCATTAGAGCCAAATCATCCCCAGAAATTATAGCTGGATCACAAAAGTTATCCCCGTAGACAATATCGCCAAATAGGATAGGAACGCTTCCTTTTTCAATTGCAGTTTTGACGATCTTCAGATCACATGAAAATCTTTCTCCAATATTACATAAGTTCACGCATAAAGAATGTGGAGGGAAAGATACTGCCTTTATTCTATTTGAAACCAATATTGAGGTCATCATATAATTGAGCTCTTGCATAGAAAAAGCTATCGGAGAGATAGTCTCATTTGATATTCTTCCATATATATCTATGGCTCTTTTTGCCTCTACGTGACCGAATGATCCTCCTCCATGTATTACGACCAAATCGATCTTTTCATCAATTGCACGCTTTATCTCTTTTGCAATGCGGATGACAACCTCTTTTCTAAACGAGTATGGTTTTGATTTATCTGTTATCAAGCTTCCTCCAAGCTTTATAACGACTTTCAAACAGATCATTCCTCAGCGTTTTTTATTTCTACCGATAAAAGCTCATTTTTATAAGACGGGACTATGAGGTTCTCCTTTTCCGGCAAAACATCATATATGGCATAATAAAGGGAATTTAACCCTCTTATTGATTGCTCAAATTTTTCCTTATTTTTTTCCACAATTCCATTGACATTAAGGATAAGAAGATAAGAATTAAGCTTGGAATACATATCAAGAAGACCGCTATCGATTTCTTTCTCAACGCTTATGCTTCCTTTTTCCTTTATGCCATTACATCTCACTTTCAAATCTTCCAGAAATATTTCTCCATCGGTATCAGAATATATCAAGGATTTTTCTCTCACTGTAGCTCTAATGAGAGATTGCAGAATTTCTTCTGGAAAAATTCCAACACTGTTCATAACTCCGTTTAAAATTTCTATTTTTTCGTCATTTGAAAATTTTTCTTCATAGTATTCTTCTAGGGAAAGTATGACACCTTTTAATATTAATGCGACAGCGGATGGAAGATTAGAACAATTTCCAATTCCTCTCGCTTCAATATCAACTTTCAATGGTAAAGGAGACCCCTTCTTTATCAAATATGATACATGTTCCATACTCGCTTTTGCGATTCTTTCATCGAGTCCTCTTATTTCTATACTAAATTCGCTTGATTGCTTTATTTTATAGCTAATTTCTAAATAACTATCGGTTAGATAAGCAAGAAATGGTGTGTTCCTTTTCGGTATTAAAACTCCTAAAGTAAGTGGTATTTTTGAGAGAATTTTCATCTCAAGCCAACTCTTTTTAAAAATATGCTGAAATTCAAATAGGGAATTTTGCCGAAAGATATCCCACAACTGCGTCTTTATCTCCAGTCAAGTCACCTGAAGTCGCATATTTAAGAATTTCCGGTTCCCTTCCGTTTTTCATTTTTGATATCGTCATTAATATCATCACTCCTCCAGGTCCACACATCGAAACGTTCTCGGTCTCTAAGTAGTTATAAAACAAATTAATGTCTCTTTTTTTAATCATCTCAAATGCTTTTAGATCTTTCCTCTTTGCGACATCATAAGGCTCATAATGGCTCATATCGCTACTTGCAATGATGGTAAAATCTCTACCTAGATGTTCGGTTGCATCTAATAATTCTTCCGCAATCTTTTCAACAACCTTTGGAGTCTGCCTCATTAATACAATTGGTAGTATTTGAAAATCCTTTTGAAATATGTATTGCAGAAATGGTAGCTGAACTTCGATGCTATGTTCATATAAATGAGCATTGTAATCTGGAACTAAAACTTTTGATTTTGTAATAAGATAATCTCTTAATTCTATATCAACATTGATAAGCCCTAATGGTGTTCTCCACTGTTTCCATGGAGCAAGAGATACTTGTGCACCTAAGCCGGTATGATTTGGTCCGATTATTATAAATGTGTCCGGCTTTTTTTCTAGAGAAATATTATAATATGTATGTGCGGCTACCGGTCCAGAATAAATGTAACCTGCATGAGGAGCTATATATCCAAAATTGTTTTTTGTTATTGAGTTTGAAAAAATTGCTTCTTTCCCAGGGCCAATAGGGTGAAGAAAAGCCCACCTAATCTGTTCTAATAATTTTTCTTTTCTTAATTCATAAAATTCTCCGGCTACGACTGGATCTCTTACAAGATCACCGCTCAAGCTTTTCCACCGACTCTAGCTTCAAAAGCATCTGGAGGTTCTTGCAAATCAGCATTCTGTAACAATAGCCCTTTTTCTCTCAATATCTGCCTTGTCAAAATCCAATATAGCAAAGCTAAGCTTTTTCTTCCTTTATTGTTTGCAGGAATTATAAGATCAATATTATCTATCCTGTTATCTGTATCTGTAAACGAAATTATCGGAATGCCAATTTTTGATGCCTCATTTATTATTTGCTGATCTGCTCTTGGATCAGTAACAACAACTATATCTGGTTCTATATACCATTCAAGGTGAGGATTTGTAAGGATACCTGGTATGACTCTTCCTGCTATATATTTAGAGCCCACGTATTGAGAGAACTTCTTCACAGGATTGTGTCCGTATTGCCTGACACTTACGACCAAAATCTTTTGAGGTTCATATCTTGCGAGCATTTTTGAAGCTATTCTAAGTCTTTCATCAATTTTTCTAACATCGAGAACATAGAGTCCATCAGGTCTAATTCTATATACAAATTCCTTCATGTTTTTATTGCAAACGTAAGTTCCAATGTGAACTCCCGCAGCTAAATATTGTTCAATTGGAACAAGCAATTCAAAAGCCTTCTCATGAATTTCACTAACCATCTTAGATTCTTCATTACTCAAATTTTTCACCTCATAGGTTTGAACTTGATTACCTGTTCAATCAAATCTACATGAGAAATGAGAGTTCTCCTGCAACAATACCTGTCAATTCCTAGATCATCAAGCACTTTCTCAGGGTCCTCGCCTTTGCTCACTCTTTCTTTAAAAGGCTCCCAATATTGCCCTAAAGGCTTTCCGCATGTATAGCATCTTACAGGTATAATCATGGTTATCTCACCTATATGATTTTTGCCATCTCCTTCTTGCACTGTATCTCATGTATTTCTCCGGCTCTGTTCTCCTGGGATCTCCAGCAAGAAGAACTCTATCATATTCTTGGAAAATTGTCTTCAATCTTTCACTTTCAAAGTATTTTACTAATCCTCTAGCAATCGCAGTCCTAGTAGCGTCAGCTTGAGCCATAAATCCTCCTCCATTTACAGAAGCAATGATATCTACCTGTTCTCTATGGTCTTTTCCAAGAAGCTTAAGGACTTCAACTATCTTGTTTCTAAAAAGCTCTACTGGATGTAGTTCTATAGGCATTTCATTTACAAGTACTCTTCCTTTTCCTGGCTTTATTACAACTTTAGCTATTGCACTTTTCCTTTTTCCAACAGATAAGACCACCTTCAAGCGATAACACCTCTCCACCCTAATGCTTCTGATAATTCCCCTACAGATATGTATCTTCCCTTACTAAGATCAGCAACTACATCTTCAAATTTTATCATTTCTTTTCCATGAAATTCTTTTGGAATACCAATATAAACTTTCAAGTTAGATAGGGCTTCTTTTCCTTTAGGCTTTCTAGGAAGCATTCCTCTAACAGCTCTTTTTACAATATTTCTTGGAGATTGCGGCCTTCTTGGACCCTGTTTGTCTGGATTTCTAAGGGTCCTCACGCTCCACAATTTTTTATAACCTTCAATAACCATATTTCTTTCTCCGCTTATCATTGCCTTCTCAGCATTGACAACGACAACTCTTTTCCCAGTAAGAAGCATTTTAGCTATTTTTGAAGCCATCCTTCCGAGTATCAAATTTTCAGCGTTGACTATTACAATTTCTTTTTCGCTCAAAATAATTCACACCTCTATTTAAACTATTATTCTTTTTGGAAGAGAATCTATTTTGTCTTTCAATTCTTTATTTCTCAATAAGTCGTCTAATAAGTAAATCTCCGCTCCGCTTTTTTTGAGCTTCTCATATGCTTTCATAGAATATGACTCGGCGATTATTACTATTTTTTTAGTTAATTTGCCTGAGCCTAGAACTTTTCCGGGTACTACTACTACTTCTCCCTCATTAGCATTCCGATTAATTTTTGATATATTCGCTTCAACCATCTTTCTCCTCGGTGCTGAAAGCTCCTCACTTATTCTTTCCCATATATTAGCTTGCTCATCCTTTGACAATTTCTTCAAACCTTTAATGAGCTTTCTTTTTAGTAAATTTGTAGGACCAGTTCTTGCCATTATTTTAATACCTCCATTTCTTTTATTACTTCTTCAAAAGCTTCTGCTTTTTTATTCAAAATTTCTAAAGCCTTTTCAATTATTAATTTTGTTGAAAGCGAACCCGTTGATTCTACTCTAAGTATTTTCTTATTTTCAAGATAATTAATCTTCATGCATTTCCTACAGACTTTATCCTCGCAAAATCTAAGAAGGCTTGTATTTTTGAAATTTTCGAGCTCGATTTTTCCTTTTTTCATTTCCATCATTTTTTCTGCAAGCTCTTCACTAAATTCACCGATACATTTTAAGCATTCATTAGATTCTTGTTCCTCGCATTGTTCAAATGAAAAAGTAATTTCGGGCACAGAAATTAAAGCTGATATAGATACAGGGCTCCATTTTATATGCTCTTTTCCTCTCCCCAATCTAGCCTCAGCTTCAAGAACAATTTTTTGCCCTTTTCCTAAAACCACTATTGGAATATCTTTAAACACTGGATAAATGTCAGGATCTTCTGACTTCAATTCTCCCGTGTATACTACTTTTTTATCTTCATCTTTATTCTCTACTTCTAAGTGAAGAATATCAAAGCAGTTTTCGCAATTTGTACATTCTGCGCATTCCTCAGGCGCCCTATATTTTTCCAGCGCTCTATCACTGTAAAGAGGGATCATCCCTAAACGATGGGCTAAGACTTCGTCATGTAAGACACTGTTATTTTCCAAAATTAGAACGTTGTCTACTGCCATTGTAGGGACTTCTTCAATTATAATTCTTCTCAGAGAAGTGAGCACCTCTTGAGGTGCATCTTCAATATATAGTTCTAAAAAATTTTCTTTAATATTTATCGGTTTGATCTTCATAACCTTGACCCTTTACACTCTTCTACCTCTTCTGCCACCAGGTCTTCTTGTTGTATCATGCGGAATAGGCGTTACGTCCTCTATCCTTCCAATAATAAATCCTGATCTTGCTAAAGCTCTAATAGCTGCTTGTGCACCAGGTCCTGGAGTTTTTGGACCGTGACCTCCTGGAGCTCTTACTTTTATATGTATTGCTGTAATTCCTCTTTCCATAGCTTGTTGAGCCGCCCTCGCGGCACTGATCATTGCAGCATATGGAGATGGCTTCTCTCTATCAGCTTTAACTACCATACCTCCTGAAACTCTAGATGCCGTTTCTGCCCCAGACAAATCTGTGATATGAACTATAGTATTGTTTAAACTGCTGTAAATATGAGCTATACCCCATTTCAATTCTCTACTACTTGAAGACATGCTCTATCACCATTTACTGGCTTGCTTCTAATTCTCTCTTAAAAGGACTACTGCTGATTATATCGATTAAATCTTCCTCGCTTCTCTTTACTAAATATCCAGGACTGGTTACTCTTCTTCCATTTATACCAATATGCCCATGAACTATCATTTGCCTTGCCTGGTAGATTGTTTTTGCTAAGCCTTTTTGATATACAATTGTCTGAAGCCTTCTGTTCAATATATGCTCTGCATTAATAGAAAGTAAGTCATCTAAAACAGCATTTGACTGAACAATTCCCTGAGAGTACAACCTTTTTAATAAGTTCTCTTCTTCTTTTTTCCTTACATCTTCAGGCAAAGCTAATAGCTCTCTGGCCCTATGTCTAATTTTTCTTGCCATTGTTTGGGCTATCCACAACTCCTTTTTATTCCTGAGACCAAACTTACCTAATAATCTCAGCTCATTTTCTAGTCTTGTTTTATCCCAAGGATGACCAGGCCCTTCCCATTTTTTTCTAAGCTTTCTCGGATCGCCCATTTAATACCACCTTATGACTTTTGCTCAGAAGACTGAGGCTTTGCTGCAGTCTTCTTTTTAGACACACCTACAGTGACTCCAAGCCTACCAGTAGTATGAGTCCTCTGACCCCTAACTTTCAATCCTAGCGAATGTCTAATTCCTCTCCAGCTCTTAATTTTCTTTTCCCTCTCTATGTCTTGCTTTACTTTGAAAATAAGCTCTGAACCAATGAGATGAATATCATCTCCAGTTTCATAATCTTTTCTTCTGTTAAGCATCCATTTTGGCAATAAGTTACTTGCGGAAATTTCGCTAATTGCTTTTTCAATCCTGCTTATTTCTTCATCACTCAGAAAACCTGTCCTCTTCTCAGGATCAATATTTAACATTCTCAATAAACATACAGCAGTTGTATATCCTATTCCTTTAATGCCTGCTAATCCGTAAGCAAGCTTTTTTCTTCCATCAAGATCTGTACCAGCTACTCTAACAATATACCGAAATTGTCCTGCTTCTTCGGCCATTTTTTACACCTTTACTTCCATATTACAGCAAAATCCTATTAATTGATAAGATCATGAAACCAACAAGCATATATTTTAATATCTCAAGGGGTTTTTATTTGTTTCATGCTTTGAAACTTTATTTGTTTTTCGGTATTTATTAGGTTTTTGAAATTATTATTTGTTTATCCGATTGTTATAAATAATGCTATAACGAGTTGGTACATTGTTGAAAAATTGAGACAAGGATAATGAAGAGAGTGAATCTATATTGAAAAAGCTAATATCTAATGTATCACCTCAGGAGATACAGAGCGGAAATGTTTACAAAGTATTAGTTAAACTAGGTACGCCATTAGCTTTAAGCGAGATGGTGCAGGTAGCTTATGATCTTGCAAATCTCTATTGGCTTGGCCGGGTTGGAAAAGATGCTGTAGCGGCACCTTCAGCTTCATGGCCTTTCACATATACTTTTATCGCAGCAATGAATGGACTCCTTGCTTCCGGCACAACTTTAGTTAGCCAGTACAGAGGAGCAAATAATATAAATATGATGAATAAAAGTGTCGCTCAGACTTTTGTTTTGGCAATTATCTCGAGCCTTATAATATCTGTTTCTGGAATATTAACCATTCCATACATTTTATATGCGGCTGGAATACCAAGTGACGTCTATCCTTTGTCAGTAGTTTACTCAAGAATAATGTTCGTCGCTCTAATCTTTATTTCTCTCTGGGAATCGTTCAGAGCTGTCGTCTCTGCTTCAGGCAATACAATTACACCTATGAAGTACAATTTCTTTGGAGTAGGACTCAATATGATATTTGACCCATTTCTAATATTGGGAATAGGTCCTTTCCCTATGCTTGGAGTAGCAGGGGCTGGAATTTCTACATTGATTTCAAGAGCAATAGTAGCATTCATTTCTCTCAACAACATTATTCAAGGAAAAAGCAATGTAAGGTTGATAAAAAGTGAAATGAAAATTGACAAAAATATTTTGAAAATGATGGTAAAAATCGGAACTCCGTTGTCTGTAGCGTGGGTAATGGAGGCGCTGGGTTTTTCCATTTTGACGGCGATAATAAGCATGGAAGGCAGCACAGCATTAGCTGCATGGGGGATTGGGGACAGACCATTGAACTTGCTAAATTTTGCTACGATCGGTTTTATAAATGCAACGGGGATAATGGTAGGACAGAGCCTTGGGGCAAGCAACAGGAAAAGGGCAGAGGAAAGCGCTGAAAAATCATTGATGATAATCTCTTTAATTGGAGTGATTGGTGGGCTTATTTTTGGCGCTTTTGGGAGGCATATCGCTAGCTTTTTCATACAAGACCCTGATGTTATTGAGGCGACAACATATTACTATATATACATGGGTTCAACAATTGTGTTTTTCTATTATATTCAGCTAATGGGCGCAATTGCCCAAGGAAGCGGGCATACTAGGTTTGTAATGGTGGTAAGTATTCTCAGAATTTGGATAATCCGAAATGTTTTAGCTTATATTTTTGGACCAGGTCCTTTAAATATGGGCATTCCTGGCATCTGGATAGGAATGAGCTTAAGCAATATCATCTCTGGATTGGTAGCTTTAATCTGGATATTCAAAGCAGATTGGAAAAAAGGAGTGATTAAAAAATAAATCATTTGATTATCTTCTCCTTTATACTATCAATCCACTCAGGCTTTAAGCTTTCATAAAAAGCCTTAAGGAGCTCAACGCTATAATGAATATCGACAAGATCGATGACCTCAACTGGACTATGAATATATCTTGCAGGTATGCTTATAGTCCCAGCTGGAACTCCCTCTTTAGTTAGTTGAATTGCTGAGGAGTCCGTTGTTCCCCCAGTGAGAACTTCTGCCTGATAAGGTATTCCGCGCTCTTTCGCTACAGATATCATTTTTTCGAGAACAGCAGTGTTGGTTATTAGCCCAGAACCGCTTCTTCCATCAATTATTTTTATTGCAGGACCTTTGCCCAATTTAGCAACCTGATCCTGCTCATCCACATCTGGAACGTCATTTGCCGTGGTTACATCTAAGGCTATAGCTACATCTGGAGATATTTGATATGCACTTGTTCTTGCTCCTTTTAATCCAACTTCTTCTTGAACAGTTGCAACAAAATAAAGATCTATGTCATTTGGCTCAACTTCCATAAACGTTTTTAAAGCGACAACCAATCCAGCTCTGTCGTCAAAAGCTTTCCCTGTTACCCTATTACCTATCAAATCGGCGAAATCGTAATCAAACAACACTCTAGAGCCGTGTTCAATTCCCATGGACAATGCTTCCTGCCTCGATGATGCCCCTACATCTATAAACAGCTTGTTCATCTCAATAACTTTCTTCTCCTCTTCAGGAGTTATTAGATGAGGTGGCTTAACGCCTATAACTCCAGGAATCCAATCGCCTTTATTTGTTCTGACTTTTACCCTAGTCGCAGGAAGTATTCTTTCATTCCACCCTCCTACTGGAGAGAATCTTAGAAATCCGTTATCATCTATGTATTTAACTATTAAGGAAATCTCATCCATATGCGCAGCAATCATCAGTTTTTTTCCGCTTACACCTTTCTTAAGCGATATCACATTTCCCATGCTATCAATCCATATCCTATCAGCATACGGCTTCAAATCTTCAATTAACAGATCTCTTACTTCATCTTCCATACCGCTTGGACCATTTGCCTGAGAATATTTTCTTAAATATTTTTTGTATTCGTCTTTGTTAAAATTCTGCATATAACTCAACCCCAAATATTAAGATAAAAAATAGTTATATTAAAAGTTATCATTTAAGAAGGTTTCTTACCTTTTCATGAGCTCCAATGCCCCAGCGACAAAAACAGATGATCCTATCGGCAGTATCTTTTCGTTTAGATTAAACTTGGAGGTATGCACTCCGTAGATGTATCCCATCTTTTCATTGTAGGTACCTAAGAACATAAAGGTTCCTGGAACCTTTTCCAAATAGTATGCAAAGTCTTCTCCACCCATTGTTGGCTTTGATTCCACTACCTTTTCCTTGCCAAGCAAACCTTCAACTACATTTTTCATAATCTCAGTTACTTCTTGATGATTTATAAGAACTGGATAGCCATATAAATATTCTAAAGAGAAGTCTCCATTAAATGCAGATGTAACTCCTCTAATTATCCTCCTAAGCCTCTCCTCCATGCTGTCTCTAAGCTCCTTGCTCAAAGTTCTCACAGTCCCAAGCATTTCTACCTTATCTGGAATGATGTTATGCGCTGTTCCTCCATGTATTGAACCTATAGTTATCACAAAAGGCTCTAGAGGATCTACCTCTCTGCTAGATATTGTGTGAAGAGCATCTACCACCTTTGCCGAGATCATAATAGGATCAACTGCGAGATTCGGCTTAGCCCCATGACCTCCTTTGCCCTTAACGGTAATTTTTATCGTATCCGCCGCTGCGAAAAACGGTCCCTTTCTGTACCCTATAACTCCTTCTGGGAGTTCAGGCCAGACGTGCATTCCTAGTATGTAGTCTACGCCATCCAAAGCTCCTTCCTCAATCATTGGTTTTGCTCCTCCAAGCGTTCCTTCTTCTTCAGCAGGCTGATATAGCAGTCTCACTCTTCCATTGAACTTGTCCCTGAGCTCATTTAGGATTAAAGCTGCTCCATAGACCATGCTCATATGAGCATCATGTCCACATGCATGCATGAATCCCTCGTTTAGAGATTTGTATGGAACATCGTTCTCCTCCTTTATCGGCAAAGCATCCATATCAGCTCTTATTGCTACAGTCTTTCCCCCTTTCTCTTTGCCCTCTATATCTGCTATTATTCCAGTTCCCGCGAGAGTTCTCGGATGCAATCCTATCTTCTCCAAGTGCTCTACCAAGATCTTGTGAGTCTCATATTCTTTGTGAGCAATTTCTGGATGCTGGTGAAGGAGTCTTCTAAGCTCGACTATTTCCTTCTCCTTTTCCCTAGCTAATTCCAAAATATTTACCATTAAATTCACCCACTATTAATATTTTAAAATAAAAAATAAAAATTTTTTTAATATTATTAAGCATGTACATCATAGTCTGTGAATTCTTCTGGAGCGATGCCTGATTCGTACTTAATTTTAGCCATTCTGACAATAGCATAAACTGCTAGAAGAACTACTAAATTAAGTGCTAACCCCACTAGTCCTACGTATGCATATTTGAACCATGGGAGCAATGAAGATGCGAACTTCACTGTATATAGGCCATATGTAGTGAAAGTAACGCCAACAGCCCAACCTGCAGCTACGCTGTATTTGTCAAGGCTGTGCCAGTACATAGAAAGAATTATTGCAGGAAGCGTTTG
Organism: Fervidicoccus sp.; assembly: GCF_049967375.1. Lineage (NCBI taxonomy): Archaea > Thermoproteati > Thermoproteota > Thermoprotei > Fervidicoccales > Fervidicoccaceae > Fervidicoccus > Fervidicoccus sp. Next base: position 30,907 of record NZ_JBMFSV010000004.1, read on the forward strand.
AAGTAGCCACGCATAGCTCATAGTGAGTAGATAGAATATTAGACCAGAAGCTGCCGGTGTCAAGACAAAAATAAGGCTTGCAACTATCATTATAAACACCGAAATTCTCCCTACAAGCACCTGCTTCCTTTCGCTTGCCTGCTTATTGATGTATTGAAGATAAATATTTCTGGTTATTAAATTAGCCGCAGAAAGTGCCTGCAATGATGCAGGTATCATCGCTCCAATTATTATTGCTGCAAAAGCTATGGACACGAATGTTGGAGAGAAGTATGTAGTAAGTACGCTTGGAAATGCCAGACTTGAAACCTTATTTGGAACGAGATTTTCGCTCAAAGCTACTAATCCGAATATCGCAAGGATCAGCATCCATACCTGATATACTGGAAGTAGTACGGAGTTTTTCTTTATTGTTTTTGCATCCTTTGAACCCAAAATTCCTGTCAATAAGTTGGGGAACAGCAACCATGCTATACCATTTCCAAAAGCAAGTGTCATATATCCAATCATGAGGTTAGGAGGTATCATGTAGTTTAGTCCTTGAGCATCTAAGCTTTTAAAGACCAAGCTAAATCCATCGAACCTTATTGCAAGGACGACAGTTATTGTGATTATAACTGCCCATAGTAGAATGTCTTTTATTATCGCGCCTAGTGCTGGACCCCTTAACCCAGCGACAACGGTAAACGCTGCTACAATTAAAAAAGCTATTATATAGCTTTCCACAATAGGAAAATTCATTGCCTGAAGAACATATTTGATACCTACTATTTGAAGTGCTATGTAAGGAAGCATTGCGATAATTCCTGTCAAAGATATCAAAAGAGATAATGTATCGCTCTTGAACCTTTCCCTTACATAATCTCCTCCTGTAATCATTCCCTTTTTCTTCGCAATTAGATAAAGCCTAGGTGCAACGTAATACAAAAATGGATATGACATAGCACCGTAGACTGCTGAATATAGTATAAAACCTCCCTAACCATATGCTCCTCCAGGAACAGAAATCAAAGCATAAGCAGTGTATATATCTCCACCCATTAAGAACCAAACTATTAATGTGCCAAACTTTCTGCCTCCTATACTCCACTCACTAATTTTAGACATATCAGCTGCTCTCCACCTTGCTCCTAAAAATGCTACTATTATAGTTGAAGCGACTATTAAGAAGAACAGTGCTATATCAAATGTAGAAAATTCCACGTCTACCACCTCTCCCTATCAATGAACTTGAAGACAATAAATGTCAACACAGGCTGTATGAATATCCATGAAAATAAGTACCAATATAGAAAAGGCCATCCTCCTAAGTAAGGTTCTTTTCTGTTATAAATAGGCGCTGTAAATACTAGTGCAGTCCATGGTATTAGCATTAATAGCAATATTTTTATGAAATGCTTACCTTTTGATAATTTTCCTCTTTCCACAATATCACCTTAAATTATTTTTTAAAACCTTTTGTTTTTAAATTTTTTTATCGTTTTTTTTTTTTGTTTTAACAAAATTTCCTTTTTTATTTTAATATTTTAATAATTAAAATGTAAAAAATTTTCATAATTAATAACTAATAAAATAAGAAGAAGCGCCGGGGGCGGGATTTGAACCCGCGCTCCCCGTATGGGGAACTGGCTCTCAAGGCCAGCCCCTTAGTCCGCTCGGGCACCCCGGCTTTTTGCAAAAATATCAATTATTATAGAAGGTAAAAAAGTTTTTAATTTTTTAAAAATTATGTTTAAAAATAATAAAGTTATGTTGCTAAGAGTAGAAAAGCCACTGGGATCCGCTAGTTATCCAATCTTCAAATGTATATGTTGAAGCATACAGTTTGTATTGTCCCATATATTTATAATATACAGGAAGACCTGAAGACGTCGGCATGTTAAACTGTATTATTAGAGGAATATCTGCTCTGTATGGATAAATATAGTTGTTGAACTTCACAGTAAATGTTACCGTACTACCAGCAGGAATTAGCCCAGAATATGATCCAGGAGTTACATTAGCATTCCATGATGAATATGCAAAGAGTGGGTAAATCGAAGGAGCAACTACAGCATAATATTGAGTTGCCGCATATGGAAGCTTGATTGTATAAGTTACTGTACCCTGAGGTCCTAATTTAGATATTGGCAATCCTGAGATCTGAAGTGGAGTGACTGAGACTAAGAATCTTTCAGCATTAGTTGAACCGTCAAATAAAGCAGTTCTTACAATGAGCGTATATATGCCTGTATTAGACTTCTGTGTGGGATACTCGAAATATCTATACCTCGTGCTCGGGAACGTTATTGCAGAAAGGTTCTTCCCATCTATACCACCTGTTGCAGTCCATAGGAAAGTTCCCGCCCATAAGTTCTCATGATATGATACAGATTCTCCGAAGAATCCGCCTGCAAACTGTCCATCAGGACCTAATGCATAAGTGATTAAGCTTGTATTACTATAAGTCCATGTTGCTTTGAACTCGAATGCAGATAACGAAGGAGATTGGACGTTTACATAGAAATATCTCCAATCTCCGGCTTCGTATCTCCAGTCCCAATCGTTGTCCCCTCTGATGTTTGATGGACTCAGCATTAGGCTTGTATCTGTCATCGGATTGAGGTATAATGTGCCGCTCATCGGCATGTTTGTATACACAGTGTAGCTAATAGGGACGTCATAGACTCTATACGAACCATCTGAGAAAGTAGCTCTTACCCTCATAAAGGACTCATATACGGTAGGTGCTAATGAATATGCAAAGACAGTTCCTTGCAGAGTTACTGACTTACCAGGTAGCAAATTCATACTAATAGAAGGAACGTAGACTGCAGGATCTTTAACTAACATAAATTGAGAGATCGTCAATGTTGCAGGGAAGTTGACAAGTGGTGCAGAGCTATAATCTCTATGTATGAACACCCTTATAGCGAGCTTAGCATTCGGTCCAAATTCTTGTAGTAACTGTCTCGGATTGCTTATCTCTATGGAATTGTAGTTGGATGTCGCATAACCTACGTTTATGAACGCCAACTCGTTTCTATCAGGCACACCGTTTCCATTAGTATCATTTATCCAGACATATGCATAAACATCAATGTCGAAATCTGGATTATAATCGTCATTGTTGTCCAGCAACCTGAAGGGGGCATTAACTTCTGCTAATAATATGCTCGTGCCTGAGCTGATATTATTTGGAGAAAGGATTATCCATTGGTTTGATATTGTTGTTGATCTTGAAACGTTGAACAGCAACTGGTAAGTAACTGGAGCGAGTATCCTTTTCATTGTATAAACGCCATCTATACTGAAGGTTGCAAATGAGGTTGATGGATTCTGAATAGTAAAGGTGAAGCTCTTCATCCCGTTTAATGGAACATCTGGGACATAAATGCCGTAATAATTCTGTGAAGAGAATGCACTAGGAATGTTTGGATTTTGAACTTGGAGGTATGCTCCATAAAATCCTAAAAATGACCCTGGCATATAGTCCTGGAAAGTCCAGTACCACATGCTAGACATTTTAGATGCACTTAGTGAATACTCGCTTTGAGATGAAATTAAAAGCTCATCGGACTTTCCAAGTACATATTGTACAGCTCTCGTAATGTTGATCCTGCCGGCCCCCTGATCATAAGGCATGTATCCTAAGCTGTCAGCTGTATTCATTAGTATTTCCTTGAGCATTGATGGCGGAACACTATTGGCAGATGATCCCACTTTTTCTTCGAGCGCCTGTATCAAAAGTGCGACAGCACCAGCAGTTAAGGGGGTTGCATAGCTTGTCCCTCCAAAGATGTTATAATAAATAGGTATTGGGGCCGCTGTAATTCCCCAGGCACCAACATCAACTATATCTGGCTTTAAGTATCCCATTGGAACGGGGCCTCTGGCAGACCACATAATTATGTTATCTTGCGTATATCCACCATATCCATATCCAACCTGGTAAACTTTCCACAATGTAGATGCACTCACTGTAAGTGCTCCTACAGCGGCACCCGGAGAGGTGACAGTTCCAAATCCAGGCCCCCCGTTTCCTGCAGCTTGCACTACGAGTATTCCTGGGAATGAGGGATCTAAGAACCCTGGAGTTGTTAGAGCATTGATAAGCATTGATTCAATATCATAACCAAATCCAGAAATATCATATATGAAGTTGCTAATTCCCCAGCTATCGCTTATTACATCTGCTCTCTTTTCGCCTGTATAATAGATTGTACCGTTATTATTTACATCAAAACCTGAAGCCCACAAAAGTCCCATTTCAACATCTCCATACCATAAAGCCTTGACACCAATAACATTAGCATCCTTTGCAATTCCATTAACAATTCCATTGCCAGCTGCAGCGGAAGCACATGATGTACCGTGACCTTCAAAATCATAGAAGAGACTTATATAATTGCCGTTCAGATCCCATCCAGGATAATATGCACCATAACTATTAAACCAAAGTCCGACGTCATAGAAAAATCCACCAGCAACTCCTAAGCTAAGATCCTCTTCAGGAGAGTATAGTATTCTATTTCCATCATATGTGACAACAATATCTCCATTATCTCCAAATACACCATCATTATTTGCATCAATTACCAATAACGTATAGTTTCCTGGAGTATCAGGATCTGACATCAAGACACCGACACTAACTAATCCAGCTACTGTGTATTCAAGAGTCATACCAAATTTGTATACTCCATCAGACGAAGAAATATTTCCTACATAATAGTAAGGATATGAAGGGGTAACTGTCTCTTTGAACGGATCGAGTACTGTAAAGCTTGCGGAGCTAACATTAATATATCCTGTGCTGTTTGCCTCAAATGATTGAGTTAAAATGACCTGAGATTCGTCTGCATCCAATACCATTGGCTCTCTGATATTTGAAGTTGTCCCATAAACCGTTCTATAACTCCCAACATAGTAGATCAATTTGCTTTGCAGATCTGGATGTGCATAATCAACACCAGTGTCTACAATTGCTATTTTCACTCCACTACCAGTAATTCCATAAGAATTTTCTACAAAACTAGCACCGATAAGATTCCTCACGTCATTTGTTTCAGGTTGAATAGAATTGTTTACTCCAATCTGCGTATAATTATCGAAAGGACTAAAAGTACTGGGCTCGAAAGTTGGAACGGCACTAGCATATATATTTGTTATATATGTTAATCCAACTGCTTGTATTTGGTTATAAAGCAATTTAGCCGGACCATATAACCTAATTGTATACCCCCCATCTTTGTTCTTAACAGGATTTCCAAGTATTATTGGAACTTGTGAACCGTGAAATGAAAATGTATATCTGCTTAACTCTGATACAATTTTTGAAATTTGCTGTGAAGATTGTGGGGATAAGTACAACGAAACCATAACAGTACTATTTCCAAGCTGAGAGAGTGAACCTAGTTCCTTTGAAATTCCGCTCAAATTACTGCCTGTTGTACCAGTATTGTTATATGCAAACGCATTTATTGGTGCAGACATAATTACTATTAATATAATTGAAATCAACTTAAATAATACATTTCTATTTACCAAATTTTATTCACCTAAAAATCTTATTTCATTGTCATAATATTTAAATATTATCTTATTAAAATAAAATTCACTTACAGAGGGAAAAATACAATTATCAAAATTTTATTATAAAAATATAATAGAAATAGAAAAATTTAAAAAATATAAAAAAATAAAAATTAAAAAAATTAAAATATTGATATATTTTTTTACTTATTTACTTGGAGTAGTTGCTAGAGATTTCTTAAGGGTATTGTATACCATTGTAGATATTGCAAGCGCTACTAATACAAGTATCAAGGTTACCAAGCTAATGTACAGTGCATATGCTGCTTTGCTTGCAGCATCGCTTGCTTGCGTAGTAGCTGCATTAGCTGCAGAAACCGCATTGCTTACTTGACTGCTTAAATTACTCACTTGTGAAGATAATGCATTGATTTGGTTAGCAGCATTAGATGCTGCAGTAGCTGCATTCTGAGCCTGGGTCGCTGCACTGTTTGCAGAGGTTGCTGCATTCTGAGCTGCAGTTACTGCCTGCGAAACTTGGCTAGATAGCTGGTTAACTGATGTGCTTAAACTATTGACATTATTAGATAAAGTGCTTAATTGAGAGCTCATAGTATTTAATGAACTATTAATACCGTTTAACGCATTGTTTATTGTGCCTACCGCTGCATTGAGATTGTTCTGCAGTGTTGTTAAACTGTTTGAAAGTTGAGTGCTAACGCTAGTTAACTGACTAGAGAGAGCACTTTGAGCACTGTTAATGCTACTTGTAATGGTACTGACTGCATTCTGCAAATCACTATAAGTCGCAACCTCTGTCAAATTGTTAATTACATACGCATAGCTTGCATCAGTCGCCTGAATTACTGGCGTGCTAGTGCTTGATGGCACATAATATGTTAAATTAACCATATATGCACCTGGTTCGACGAATGGAATCCACAATCCTAGTACGTTAGTAAATTGACTTGTCAGTAAACCATTGCTCGTTGAAGTCCATCTCTGAACGTTGGTAGTTACAGCCATTATAGCATCTGTGTTGTTTATCAGCACTCCAGCCATAGCAACACCAGCTGGGAATCCAGTACCAATTACTCTTACTATGCCAGAACCTACTAATATTGGTGCAATATCTTTATTGAGATCTAGTAGCAATATCTTTGGAACTACTTGAGCAGGCGTGTTAGGTAATATATTAGTACCATTGTAGAATCCTAAGGTAATCGTTCCAATCGATGAACCTGCAGCTTGCAATAAATAGGTACCTTCAGGAACTGTTGGTACAGTGAAACTAAAGGTAGCCGAGCCACTGTTATCTGCTGTAGCTGTTCCTACTTGTATATCACCAAAGTATATATTAATTGTGTCTCCTGGTACCAATCCGGTAACTGTAACTAATACTTTATCTCCAACATAGTCGCATGTACCGCTTACTGCTGCACACTGAGAGCAGTATTTCTCACCAACATATTGCTCACATGGACATACTATTACAGTTTGATTATTATAGCCTGCATAAGCAATTGGACTGCTTTTCGGTTGCATCGTAATTGGGTTAATGATCTCATAATATCCTCCTGCACCAACTACTATAGCTGCTCTGTACTCGAAGCCCCAGCTATCTATTCCCCATATGTAGTGGGCGCCAAATGTAATATTCGAAGATGGCATAGTAACATTAAATGTTAAGTTTCCATCTTTGCCCAAAGTAAATGTTCCTAGATATATTGACTGATCAAGGGTCACTGTCAAGTAGTTTGTCTGATATCCATAGTAAGTTCCTGGACCGTAACCGTAAGCTACTACCGTTATTGTTTGTCCCGGAGTTACAATTGCGTTAGATGGATAATATATTATGAGAATTCTCTGCACAAGATAGTAATCATCGGGGAATGTTATATTATTGCCATTTGATTCGACTACAGTTGGTATGTATAAGCCAGCAGTCATGTTTGTTGGATAGTATTGATAAAGGTTAGAGAAGTTAAAGAACCCGTAGCTGTTAGTCGTTATATTACCAGAGGAAACATCAAAAGTATATGATACATTTGTAAAGTTCTTGTTGTGCAATGTTACATTCATTACTTGAACATTTGGATCGAAGCCGATGCCAATTAATGTTAGATTCTGAAGTTGCTGGTCAATACCATTTCCGGTATTTGGAGATAGTACCAGTTGTGGAAGGACTGTAAATGTTCCAGGTTTCTGATTACTTATATAGGTAGCACCAGAGCCAATAAAGTATACCGAATATTGCCCCATCGGAATACCTTCAGTGAAGTTTGAGCTTGAACCGTATAATGGTAGAGTTGTACTTGCAGTTCCATTAGAGTTCACAGTTAAATTTGTACTTAAATTATATACTGCAGTGAATGTATTGCTGGTAAAGTTAAATGCTGTAATAACTGCATTTGGATCTACACCATAAACGTTGACGGTAATGCTATTTGGATTGCCTAAAGTATCAGCACATGGAGTTTGAATCGGAGATATTTCAACTTTTGGATATATATTGAGATAGCTGTATTCGCTAGTAAGAAATCCTGAAACTAGAACATATACTACAGGTGAAGATTGTATGCCTGGAAGAGACTTTGGTAAAGTCAATGTCACATTATACAATCCAGTCGTAGATGGACTTATTGTTTGTGTTACCCATACATTAGATCCAACTGAATCACTAGCCAGTTTTATTGTATATGTACCTGGCAAATTAATTTGCAGACTTACTGTGATTGGTTCTCCTGGATAAGCACTGCCATCTGGCGCGGTTCCAGTAACGCTTATTATAGTTGCTCCTCCTTGTTGAGCTACTGCAATTGGTAATGCAAGTATTACTATAGGTATAATAGCTAATAATATTAGACTAATTTTTTTCATATTGTCCATAGAGGATTTACCTCCTTTGCATTTTACTATTAATTTAATTTCAGGTATTTAAGAGATATGTGTCTTTATGTATATATAAAAGAATTTATTGTATACAATTGCTTATAATAATGCATGCATAAAACAATTAATTTTTAATAAGAATTTAAATAATGATTATATTAAAAATTTAAATGATGATTATCAATGAGCGAAAGAGGAAAAAAGAGGTTTCTCGCTATTTCTGAAGATATAATTACAGAGGCAATGAACATAAGTGAAAAAGTTGGAATCCCCTTCACTACACTAATAGAGAGAGCTCTCAGCGATGTTTTCAAAGTAATGAAGTACAAACCGCAACTGATTGATGCGCTTTCATACGCTGATGCAGTAGATGATATACGAAAGCTGGGGGGAATTGTTATTCCAATGACTTTTTTCAAAAAAAACATTGAAAAGTTAAGCGATAAGGAGCTGGAGGATTTAGCCAATGAGTTGTATAAGATGAGCCTATGGTATGGAGAGCTTGCAAAGGTAAAAAGAGGAATAAGCGTAGATGAGTTAAAGAGAGCTATATCATTATGGATACCTAGCTCAAATATTGAGGTGATTGAAAATGGATCAGAGATGAAGATCATTGTCTCTCTATTAGATGCAAATGATAAAGTTTTGTCTGTAAGTAAGAGAATCATTGAGGGATTGCTCGAAGGTTTTGACTTAAAAGTTAAGGAAATTTCCTTAGGAAACAGTCTTATAATAGCAAAGGTGCACGGAAAAATTGAGGAAAAATAGGAAGAGCATTGCAGCTGACTATGATTTAGCTGAAAGGTTGAAAGAATTTTCAAAAAATAGAGGAATGAATTTTTCTAAGTATTTAAATGAGATTTTGGAGCAGTGCGTTTATGCTGAAAAGCAGGGCCTTTACCCACCAAACCTCCTAAAGGAGAAGAGGAGGCAGTATGTGCTTGAAAAGCTAGGATTTGTCTTGTTGCCTTCTGATATAATTGAAAAAGCTAAAGATGTAGGAGAGCTTGAAAAATATGGAGAATCAATAGGGAAAACCATTTCTGAGCTCAGTAATGAGTCATTTGAAATTGTAGAGATGCTTGTAAACAACATGAAAATTGGCTTTTCGCAGAGTGACTCCGTAATGCTTATACCTTCCTACGGCTACCAAGAATTTCTAAGAATTTTTGTCGTTGGAATAGCAAAGGGGGCGGGTTTAAGAGTTGAGAAAAAGGGGGAGTTTTACTTAATATATCGAAATAAAGATGAAGCTATGAAAAGTGAAAGTTCCTGATCTAAAGGTTTTGATTTTCCTCAATTATCCTTTTTATTTCATCCTTCGAAAGAACCTTTGCCCCGTAAACTTGGGACATATATACTAAAGCGTAACCGTGATCGCTTTCACTAAATGCTGCAACGCATTCTTTTGGTATAATTATCTTATACCCTCTGAAAAATGCATCTGCAGCTGTATGAAGAACGCATATATGAGTACTTGTTCCAGTTAAAATCAAAGTATCTACATCCAGCTCCCTCAATAACAGATCTAAACCTGTAGAGAAAAATGCGCTGTACCTCCTCTTCTTAATAATGAATTCCCCATTTTGGGGCTCTAGCTCTTCAATTATTTTGCTTCCCCACTCTCCTTCAATCGCATGTTCTCCCCATACTTCAATTTCTCTATCAACCCCTTTGATATGAGAGTCAACAGCATATATCACCGGTATACTGTTCTTTTTTGCAAATTCCTTAAGCTCCCTTATGCAGGGAATAATTTTCTTTACATTTTCATTACCGAATTTTCCATCGACAAAATCGTGGATCATATCTATTATTATTAGGGAAAATTTCATTTGAAGCATACCTCCATAGTAAAAAATTTCCTTATATTGATAAAAATTTTTCAGTTAAAGTCTTATTTCCCTATCAAGTTCTTCTAAAAACCGCTCAACAAACTTACTTCTCTCTTCCGCAATTTCCTTTCCGGGTTTCGTATACATCTTATCTTTAAGCTTTAGAATTTTCCTGGAAAAATGCTCAAAGCTCTCATTCAAGCTCCTTTCATGCTTTCCACTATATGCAAAAACTCTAGCTATTCCAACCGCTCCGATTGCATCAATCTTGTCTGCATCGCTTAATATTTTGGCCTCAATAGATCCAGGCTCGATACCAGAAGAGAATGAGTGCGCTCTTATAGCATGCGAGATTTTTTTGATTTTTTCCTCTCGGATCCCGAATTTCCTCAAAATATCTTCAGAAATCTCTGAAGCTAAAGCTTCGTGATTTTCATCATCGCTTACTCTTGATATGTCATGGAGATAGGCTGAGGCAAGGAGTACGAATGTGTCGACTTCCTCTTCCACCTTTTCGCCAATATATAGGCATAACCTTACAACCCTTTCAACATGCTCAATTCCATGTGTTATGTCTTTCTGTGGCATGACTGACCTTGCTAATAATTTAAGAACTTCCAGCACATTTCTTTCTTCTTCCTTTAATTCGGTTAACATATTCCTCTCTCTTCTTAAAAACGTTTTGAAATATTTTGCTTAAAGTATTTTAAAACTTTTGCGATATTGCGTCTCATTAGCATTGATAAATCAAAAAACTATCTAAATAAAAAGGATCATTCGCCGATTACTTCTATTAGAACTTGTCTTCTGTTTCTTGGTCCATCAAGCTCAAACAGCATAATTTCCTGCCATGTTCCCCTTATGAGTTTTCCATTCACTAAAGGAAACACTTTTGAAGGACCGAAAAATGAAGCCGCTATATGGCTATCTGCATTATTATCTATCAGATTGTGATAGTATTTTCTTTCTTTATCAAGAAACTCATCAATCCAGTTAATTATATCTTTCTTTAACCCTTGTTCGTCCTCATTAACTACTATAGTAGCAGTGGCATGGGGCACAAAGACTAGAACAATTCCATTATTAATTCCGCTTTCTTTTACAGCCTGTTCGACAAAAGATGTAATGTTTACAAGCTCTCTTCTATTTTTAGTATCAATAGAAATGCTCTTTACGAATGTCTTCATTAAAGAGCACCCTTTAAGATTGAATTATAGAATTGAAGAAATCTATATACTTTGCTAGTCTAAACTCGATGCCATGTCCAGGTAAAACAAGTGCATCTGCGTTTACTCTTTCATGTATTAATTTGATGCTCTTCTTCATTTCCTCCTCATTACCGCCGAAGAAATCAGTTCTTCCTATGCTCCCTGCGAAAATTGTGTCGCCAGAAAAAGCTAAATCAACCTCTCTTAAATAGAGGAGTATGCTTCCTGGTGTATGTCCTGGAGTCTTGAGCACTTCTATTTCTTGATCGTCAAACTCTATTTTTTCTAAATCTTTTAAATCAATATCAGGATCTAAAGGGCAATCCTTTTCATTCAAATTAAATCTTTTTAGAACTTTTTTATTGTGTTCTTTCAAGAACAAATCCTCGCTACTCATGAAAAATTTTGCATTATATGCACTTTTGATTTCGTCTACTCCGCAAACATGATCAAAATGACCGTGTGTTCCAATAACCCATATAGAATTTAAATCTCTATTTTTTAAAAAATCAACAATTACATTGCTACTTTCTCCTGGATCTATCATGAGAGCCTTTTTCGGATCTTCGCTGAAAATAATATAAGTGTTCGTTCTCAAAACTCCGTGCTTTATTGCATATATAGCTAAATTACCAATACTAAATTTCTTTATTGCTTGCATAATTGTAGTCTACCGATTATTATTAAAATTGTCTGAATTTACAAATTTTTCGATTATACTATCTTTGCTCCTATATAAGACAGAAAAGCTCTCATTTGATTTTTATCATTACTCACAAACCAAAAGAGAAGAATTTTGCTATTATAAGTATTATTGAAGACGAGAGAACTATCAAGATATTGTCATCTAATGGATTATACTCGTATCTTTCTACAAAAGATGCGACAACTGAGGCGATAACTCCCCAGTACCCAGCATATATATATCCAATTGGTATCATTAATGCTGCCATAGCGAGATTGCCTGCCCAGTGCTTAGTCCTCTTTCCAAAGAGGAGGTTCCTCACTATACCGGTTATTCCGTCTCCAAAGCTTATAAGCATAGGCGGCAACATCGCAACGAAAGGGTTGCCCAGGTATAGCCACAGAATCAGTATGGAAAAACCCCAAGCAAATGCGAAATTCACTTCATATTTATTCTCATCGACTTGAAACCAATAATACTTTTTCCTGCTTTTGTGCTTGTAGAGGAGAAAAGATCCTAGCAAAACTGCAAATAAAAATGGCGTAAAAGGTTCTTTAAAGATAAATGGGATAAAGGCAGAAACAACCCCTCCAACAAAAATGTGTATTATCTTCCTGTTGTAATATACAGCTTTCCTTTCTTTTACTCCTCTTCTTATCATAGCATCATATGTTTTCCTAGTCACATAACATATTAATAAAAAAACGTATATAGCTAATGGAATTGCAACAGCTAAGTCTCTAATAAATACATCTATACTGTACGTTTCCAAGCGATAAACACCATGGCAAAATACATTAAATTATTCCTGACGAAAGTATTAAATCTTTTTCTAAAGAAAAAATTACAAGATGATGCAAAAATGCCACTTAACAGAAAGATAATGGCTGCCGACCAAGAATTAGCGGAGAAGCTTTCAAAGCTTGCTGAAAAATATAATACTAGCCTTTTCAACTTAACAAATAAGGCAATTTCTTCTTATATAATAATGGAAAAGTCTGGGTATGGAGATCCTGTAGATGGAGCAGTAGATTTGACAATTTTTCAAACGCTCTTGTCCTTCGGCTTCAAGCTAGAAATTCCCAATCTAGAGGGTGATGAAGCGAAAAAAGCTGGAAGAGCTGTTTGGATTTTAATATCCAGCAGGGTCGATGGGGCTGACAAAGATAAAGTTCTCCTCAGACTTTTAAGCTTATTTGTTGGCGAGAAGAATGTTTTCACTGAGACTAAAAATGGAGAAAAGAGATTTGTAGTTTCCCTTCCTATAAATCCCAAGGTAAATGAAGAAGCTTTAAAAGATATCATATATGGATTTTTAGAAGAAGCTTATGGAAGAAACAGGTTCGAAATTGAGAATAAGGCTAAGCTTTTAATAATCAGTATTTTTTCAGATTAAATTCTATCTATCTTTTCGATATATTTGTTGAGCACAGGAAGTCCGCAGATGATATCTCCATTTATGTACTTTTTCAGGAAGTTAATAGTAGAGTACGAAGTTTCCTTGCTATTAATTGCCTCTGATGGAGAGAAAAATTTTGCGTCTCCTGCATCACTTCCAGCCTTAAGCTCTCCTCTGACATTCTCAAAAAGCACATCTATGAGAATATAATGCCTCCAAACGCTTTTATCCTCTTTTAACACTATAAGCTCATCGACATTAACTATACACTTAGCATCTCCAATAAGCCCAGTTTCTTCATAAAGCTCTCTTTTTGCTCCGTCAAAGATCGTCTCTTCAAGCTCCAAGTGCCCTCCTGGAATCGCCCACTTTCCTTCTTGCGGTGGGTAAATTCTCTTAACAAGCAAAATCTCTCCTTTTTCATTAAATACGACAGCACCTACACCTACAAGAGGTCTAGCACTCATCACCTTTCGCCTTTTCTATCCTCTTCTCTAGGCTGTCATTCTTCCCATCTCTTTCTGCCATTCTCTTCGCATAATTTTTTATTTCATTCAGATCATATTCAAAGCTATACCAAGGTTCTTTCTCTTTTTTCATAATTTCAGCAGCCCTGCATACATTTATCCCTAAATTATACGAATCATATACAGCAAAGCCGTTGTCTAGTGAATCGTCAATTGAATGGTGATAAGCAAGTGACCAAGGAGGAATATGATATCCGAAGCTATTGAATACGTCCATCAAATATGCAATTGTCATTGAGGTTCCAGTGTCTGATCCTGTAGCAATGAATGCAGCAACTTTTCCGTCGACTAGGCTTTTACCAGTGTGGAAAAGCATGTTTTCTAAGCTTGTGAGCCTGTCTATAAAATTCTTCATTATGCCTGATACCATGTACCAATAAACAGGTGTTGCTATTACGACTCCATCACTCTCAATCAGTTTCCTTGCTAAAGAATTAAAGTCGTCATCGTCTATAACACAGGGGAACTTGCATGCCATTATATCATCTGATACGCATCCTGCACATGGCTTTATCTTATGATCTTTAAGGTAAATTATCTCAGTCTCGCATCCTCTTTTCCTTGCCCCAAGCTCTGCTACATACATAAGCTTCGTGCTATTTCCCCCCTTTCTAGCTGATGCATCAATAAATAGTATCTTCGCACTCATATTTTTCACCAAATGGATCAAAAATCAATAAAAACGATAAAGCAAAATCCCTTAATTTTATTTTTCATTTTGAAAATTCAAAAATGAGTATTATTCGAACAGAGGCTCAAGTATTGGCCTCATTTTCTGATATAACAGTGAAGTCCTCTCTTCTCCCAGTAATGCTCTCGATATCTCCTTAAGATCCTCTTTGGTGACTATCTTCTCTTTTATGTAAATTAAGTAGGAAGATGCCATAATTAGCATGCCAAGATACCAAGATAACCTTACAAAAAACAGTAGTACCGAAAAGATGAGAGGCACGCTTATTAGAATAGCTATTTCTTTTTTCTTAAACTGAACTTGAAGCTTGTATGCAATGTACAATAAATATAAAGCACCTAAGTAGGAGCCTGTAGTAAAGCTTATAGCAGCTCCTATTCCACTCATTTTTGGAACTAGGATAAAATAAAGGATTACTCTAGGCACGTTTGTTATTAGTCCGCTTTTTAAAATTGTGAGATAGTCACCATAAGCATACACAAGGCTTGAAACGAATCCGGAAAAAGCTACAGGTATACTTCCAAAGAGCAGAATTACCAGCGGAATCGAACCTGAGGACAGCTCTTTTCCAAATATATCCAAAAGCAGAGTTGGGTAGACCATTATATAAAAGCTCACTGGTAGCATTAGGGCAAGACTTATCCTGAAAACTCTAGAACCTACCCTTTTTCTCCCATCGCTCAGTCCTGAAAGTACAGGGAGGAGAAGGCCATTTAAAATATTTGATATGTTTAATACTACATTTGCTAGCTGAGATGCGATGAAGTATGAACCTGTCTCAAGACTTCCTATGGTTCCATAAAGCAATATTACACCGAACCACTGACCAATTGTGGAAATAACACCCGGAAGCCAGCTCGGAATGCCTGCCCTCAACAGCTCTTTGAGCTTATCCTTGCTGAAGTATATTTTAAATCCTGTGATTTTTAAAGAATGATAAGAATTTATTACGAATTGAACTACAGTGCTGACAAAGTATCCTAATGCCGCACCGACCCATCCGTAACCAAAATACACAAGCAGTACGCCCAATGTAAACTTGAAAATTGCAGCTGCAACTACAGATATAAAAATGTACTTTGTCAGCAGTAAGCTTTGAAGAAATGAGGTGAAGGATCCGGCGAAACCCACAAATACAAGCAAAGCTGCTATTGTTAACTCTTCAGTACTATAAGAACCTGCCCCTCCGAAGAACTTGCTGTAGATAAAAACGAGGATCCCGCCTATTATGTAAATTAAAAGGGAAAAGTAAACAGAAGTCCATAAATATTCACTTGCACATTCATTGCTTTTCTTTATCCCTATACACAGACCTGTATATCTTGATAACCCAGTAGTAATGCCTAAACTAATAAGCCCTGAAATTAGGCTTGATAGACCAACTATTGCTGAAACTGTTCCAACAATGCTTCCTCCTGCAATCCTTGAGATGATCAACCAATAGAAAAATCCCTGAAGATTACTAATTATGGTTGAAAGATATAGCCAAAAGCCACTTGAAATTACCTTACCGACATGACTTTCTCTGCTCAATTATTACCATCTTCTTTATTTTTAAGCTGAATTCTATTCTTTCCAAATAATTTTATATATAATTTATCTAGTTGTGGGGATAAAATCTCGACTAACAAAGAGGACTCTATTCCTAAAAATATTCCAAAAACTACATCGCTGAACCAGTGGACTCCCAGCATTATTCTAGATATAGCGATCAAAATTGTGTATATCCAACTTAGAATGCTGGCTATTTTCCCTTTTTTGCTTAAATAATAGCTTGCCACGGACGCTCTTGTAGAGTGTCCGGAAGGGAAGCTATAATAGTCACTTAAGAGCGATAAGAATCCAGCGGGAGGAGGGACAGTTGCATTTGGCCGCGGAACTTTAGTTACATCCTTCAAAATTAGTACAAGAACCGAACTTATAATAAACGCAGAAGCAAAATCCAATAGGTTTTTAGAGAACTTTTTTTTACGCGTGATTTGATAGATCGCAATTAAGCCTCCTATTATGACAAATGAATATATGCTCGCCGTTTCAGAAAAAATTTCAACAAATGAATCGTATTTTCCTCCATAAGAGCTATTAATGCTAATATCTAGAAAAGAAAAAAAGCCATAAATTCGTAAAATTAATAGCGCTAGAATTACAGCTGTATTAATAATCAGTGATACTTTAATTTTCTTATTTATATTTCTTCACCACACTATTAGAACTTAAAAATAATAATTCATTTTTTGTTAAAATTTTTTCTTATTAGTAATCAAAAAAGTGAACATTCTGATCATAACATGCATATGGTACGACTGCTTATAATAATTAATTTTAAGCATGAAAACTATTAATATTACTTTCAAATCAAAATAACTTCATTGAACAAACTGAAAGAGGTGCCTGCCATTAAGCTCATTCCGACTTGGGCATTTAAGGATGTCATTGGAGATGAAATGGGGAGAACACGGAATCTAGAATACATAAACACGATAAAAGAAAGATTGAAAAAGTTTGGACTGGAATTTGCTTTATTTCACGAAGTCCCTCTAACAAGCATTGCGATATCTTCAGATTCGGATTGCATTCAAACTTTTTCCCCCACTACAGGAGAGGAGGATTTAAGTCTAATAGCTACTTTTACGGGAAAAAGGATTATATTCTCTAATCCTTATTATTTTAACGGTAATTCAATCGTCTTTAAAGAAGATGAGCTTAAAGAAGAGGGATGCATGAGCTACGCTTCTAATCCTAACATACCCCTTGGTTTTTTCATGAATGAAGAGAAAATTGTAGAAATTGCAAAGAAACTAAACGGATTAGTTGTCGTAGATTCAACATATGATTTCCTTTTTGATAATGATCTCAATCAAATTATAATAAATGAAAAGCTTGCAAGATTACTAGACCAATTCAGAGAAGCTGAAGTTCTAGTAATTAAAAAACTTCATAAGATATTTGGTCTTTATGAGAACCCATTGATTTTATTGTACACTAATTCTCACAGAGTTTTTGAGACATTGAGCTTAATAACTAACAACGAAGAAAGACTATGCATTGATTGTCTTTCACTTTACGGAAGGATACTTTCAGATAATGAATTGCTAAACAGAATCAATATAATTAAAGAAAAGCTAGAAGAAAAGAAGAAAGAGCTTATTAACGTGATAAGATCGAATGGGGGAATAGTATTTGAATCACTAGCTCCGTATTTTGTCGCCAGTTCGTTAAATGAAAAGGTTTTAAAAGAGCTTTCAAAGAAAGCAGAGCTCGAAAAAGCTGGAGAGTACTTGTTTCTAGGAGAAAAGTATTATGTAATTTTTCCAAAATTATAATTTATCAACTTTTCTTGCTTTTTCTCGATTTTCTTATATGACCCTTTTCTTTTTTAACCACTTCACCGACGGCGTCCTCATTACCTTTTCCGCTATTGCTATCTTTTTCTTCATCTTTAAGTAGTGAAGAGACTTCTTTTTGTTCAACCGCTTTGGCTGTCTGATCACTATAATTGCCAACAATGTTTTCTTTCTTCTCTCCCTGTGCATTACCTTCGCTCCGCGTTTTCTGCTCCACATTCTGCTCCTGCTCTAATTTCTTAAGCTCCTCAT